>NZ_DATBNB010000307.1 GCF_036554565.1 Longimicrobium sp.
CCGACGACCAGCCGTCGGAGACGATGTGGTGCATCGTCAGCAGCAGCACGTGGTCGTCCTCCGCCATCCGGACCAGCCGGGCGCGGAGCAGCGGCCCCCGCTCCAGGTGGAACGGGGCGATCGCCTCGCCGGCCGCCAGGCGCCGCAGCTGCTGGAGCTGCCCACCGACCGCCCGCGTCCGGCCCGGCAGGACCACGCCGGGGCCCTCGCGGGGATGGACCTGGGCGACGAGCTTTCCGCCGGGCTCAGAGCGCTCTCGCGCCGGCACGGCACCACGCTGCACATGACGCTGCTCGCGGGCTGGGGCGCGGTGCTGGGGCGGCTGGCGGGGCAGGACGACGTGGTGGTGGGGACGCCCTCGGCCAACCGCGGCCGCCGCGAGATCGAGGCGCTGATCGGCTTCTTCGTGAACACGCTGGCGCTGCGCATCGAGCTCGGCGGCTCGCCCTCCGTCTCCGATCTGCTCCGGCGGACGAAGGAGCGGGCGCTGGAGGCGCAGCACCACCAGGACATCCCCTTCGAACAGGTGGTGGAACTGGTGCAGCCGGTGCGCACCCTGGCGCACAGCCCGCTCTTCCAGGTGATGTTCGGCTGGCAGAACGCGTCGGAAGACGGGCTGCAGCTCCCCGGCCTCAGCCTGGGCGGTGTGGCCGTGGGCGGGGGCGCGGCGTCGCGGCCGGTGGCGAAGTTCGACCTGTCGCTCACCCTGGGAGAGGCGGGGGGGCGCATCGGCGGGAGCCTGGTCTACGCGACGTCGCTCTTCGAGCAGGCGACGGTGGAGCGCCACCTGGCGTACCTGCGCAAGGTGCTGGAGGCATTCGTCGCCGACGACCTGCAGGCCGTGGATGCGCTCCCGCTCCTGCCGGATGCGGAGCGGCGCCTCGTCGTGGAGGAGTGGAGCCGGACGGAGGCTGCATCCCCGTCGGAAGTCTGCATCCACGAGCTGTTCGCGGCGCAGGCGCGGCTGACGCCCGGGGCCGCGGCCCTGGTCCACGCGGACCAGGAGACGGCCTACGCGGAGCTGGACGCGCGCGCCAACCGGCTCGCGCACCACCTGCGGTCGCTCGGCGTCGGGCCGGAGGCGCGCGTGGCGGTCTTCCTGGAGTGGGGCCCCGAGCTGGTGGTCGCGCTCCTGGCCGTGCTGAAGGCGGGCGGCGTCTACGTGCCGCTGGATCCGTCGCTTCCCGACGAGCGCCTGGCGTTCATGGCCGACGACGCCGGTGTGGCTGCGCTGGTGACTCGCGACGCACTTGCCGGCCGCCTGACTGCGGGCGTGACGGTGCGTGTGGATGCCGACGCGGAGCGGATCGCCGCCGAGTCCGGCGAGGTCCCCGCATCCGGCGTCGCCCCGGAAGGCCTCGCGTACCTGATCTACACGTCGGGATCCACCGGCCGTCCCAAGGGCGTGGCCGTGGAGCACCGTGCCGCGGCCGCGCACTTCCGCGCGATGGCCGGCGCGCTGGAGATCGTCCGCGAGGACCGCGTTCTCCAGTTCGCCTCGTCGGGCTTCGACGTGTCGCTGGAGCAGGTCTTCAATCCGCTTCTCAGCGGCGCCACGCTGGTGCTGCGGGGCGCGGAGCTGTGGAGCCCCGCCGAGTTCGCCGCGCGGGCCCGCTCCCTGGGCGTGACCGTCGCCAACCTTCCGCCGGCGTACTGGCAGGAAGTCCTGGCCACGGGCGCGCTTCCCGACGTCCGCCTGCTCCTGGTGGGCGGCGACGCTCTCCCGGTGTCGGCGGCCGCGGCGGGAGACGCCACGCGCCTGCTCAACGGCTACGGCCCCACGGAGGCGGTGGTCACCGCTACGGCGTTCACCGTCCCCGGTGGCTTCGCGGAGGGCTTCGCCGGATCGACCGCGCCCATCGGGCGGCCCATTCCCGGGCACGACGCCTACATCCTCGACTCGCGCGGAGCGCCCGTACCCCTGGGAGTTGCGGGCGAGCTGTTCCTGGGCGGGCTCCTGGCGCGCGGCTACCTGGCGCGGCCGGGGCTGACGGCGGAGCGCTTCGTCCCCGACCCGTTCGGCGGCGAGCCGGGCGCGCGCCTGTACCGAACGGGCGACCGGGCACGCTGGCTCGCCGACGGCACGATCGAGTTCCTGGGCCGGATCGACTTCCAGGTAAAGGTGCGCGGCTTCCGCATCGAGCTGGGCGAGATCGAGGCTCGCCTGCGCGAGCACCCGTCGGTGCGCGAGGCCGTGGTGGCCGCGCGCGAGGTGAGGCCGGGCGACACGCGGCTGGTGGCGTACGTCGTGGAAGCGGACCCGGTCGAGGCCGATGCGCTGCGGGCGCACCTGTCGGAGCGGCTGCCGGAGTACATGGTGCCCGCGGCCTACGTGCGCCTATACGCTTTCCCGCTGACGCCCAGCGGCAAGGTGGATCGCAAGGCGCTCCCCGCGCCCGATGGCGACGCGTTCGCGACGCGCGGCTACGAGGCGCCGGTGGGAGAGACGGAGCAGGTGCTGGCGGAGGTCTGGTCCGAGCTCCTGGGCGTGGAGCGGGTAGGCCGCTGGGACAACTTCTTCGAGCTGGGCGGCCACTCGCTGCTCGCGGTCCGCGTGATCTCGCGCGTACGCCAGGTGCTGGGCGCGGAGGTGGGGATCGGCGACCTGTTCGAGCGCCCGGTGCTGGCCGATCTCGCACAGGCCCTGGCGACGGCGGGGCCATCGGCGCTGCCGGCGATCGAGCCCGCGGACCGCTCGGCGCCGCTGCCGCTGTCGTTCGCTCAGCAGCGGCTGTGGTTCGTGGAGCAGCTGGGCAACTTGGGGAGCACGTACCACGTTCCCCTGCGGCAGCGGCTGCGCGGCGAGCTGGACGGGGCGGCGCTGGCGCGTGCGCTGGACCGCATCGTGGCCCGCCACGAGGCGCTGCGCACGGTCTTCGCCGAGGTGGACGGCGTTCCCGAGCAACGGATCCCTCACGCGGGGGAGACTCACTTCCGCCTGGTGGAGCACGACCTCCGCGATCATCCGCAGGCCGGGGCGGAGCTTCAGCGGCTGATGATGGAAGAGTCGGGCGCGCCCTTCGACTTGGCGCGCGGTCCGCTCATCCGCGGCCGGCTGGCCCGGCTGGCGGAATACGACTACGTGCTGCTCGTCACCATGCACCACATCGTCTCTGACGGGTGGAGCATGGGCGTGTTCACACGCGAGCTGGGCGCGCTCTACGACGCCTTCCGCCGTGGCGAGCCCGATCCGCTTCCCGCGCTGCCGATCCAGTACGCGGATTACGCCGTCTGGCAGCGCCGGTGGGTGGAGGGCGAGGTGCTTCGCGAGCAGGCGGAGTACTGGACGCAGGCGCTGGCCGGTGCGCCGGAGCTGCTGGAGCTGCCGACCGACCATGCGCGGCCGCTCAAGCAGGACTTCTCCGGCGGCGTGGTGAACCTCGCGCTGAACGAGGAGCTGACCGCGAGCTTGAAGGCGTTCGGCCAGCGGCACGGCGCGACGCTCTTCATGACGCTGCTGGCCGGCTGGGCGGCCGTGCTGGGCCGCCTGTCGGGGCAGGACGACGTGGTGATCGGCACGCCGACCGCCAACCGGGGGCGCAGCGAGATCGAGGGGCTGATCGGCTTCTTCGTCAACACCTTGGCGCTGCGGGTGAACCTGTCGGAGTCGCCGACCGGGGCGGCGTTGCTGGCGCAGGTGAGGGAGCGGGCGCTGGGGGCGCAGCAGAACCAGGACATCCCCTTCGAGCAGGTGGTGGAGCTGGTGCGGCCAGCGCGCTCCCTGTCGCACACCCCGCTCTTCCAGGTGCTGTTCGCCTGGCAGAACGCGCCCGAGAACGAGCTGGAGCTGTCCGGCCTGGGGCCGGCCTCCGGGAGAGGGGCGCCGGCACCTGCCGCGCAGGCGGGTGCGCCCGAGCAGACCACGGCCAAGTTCGACCTTTCGCTCTCACTGCTGGAGAAGGACGGGAGGATTGCTGGCGTCGTGACGTACGCTTCCGCGCTCTTCGAGCGGGCCACGGTGGAGCGCTTCGTCGGATACCTGCGGCTCGCGCTCGAGGCGATGGTCGCGGACGAGAGCCAACCAGTGGACCGGCTGGAGATCGTCCGCGGGGCGGAGCGGCGCCTCGTCCTGGAGGAGTGGAACGCGACGGGACGTGCGTACCCCACCGATGGTTTCCGCGTCCACGATCTGTTCCGCGTCCAGGCGGCGCGTACACCGGAAGCGATCGCGCTCTCCTGGCGGGGCGAGCGTTGGACGTACGCGGAGCTGGAGCGCCGGGCGAACCAGATCGCCAACGCGCTGCGCCGCCGTGGCGTGGGCCCGGAGGTGCGCGTGGGCATCTGCCTGCCGCGTACGCCGGATCTCGTGGCCGCGATGCTGGGCGTGCTGGGTGCGGGTGGCGCGTACGTGCCGCTGGACCCCGCGTACCCGCGCGAGCGGCTGGGCTACATGGCCGAAGACGCCGCGATCACGCTGGTCATCACCGACTCCGCCGTCGCGGACCGGTTGCCGGAAGGCGCGGACGCGCTCCTGCTCGACCGCGAGCGCGACGCCATCGCGGCGGAATCCGCCGAGCCGTTCGAGAGCGGCGTCGTGCCCGAGAACCTGTCGCACGTCATCTTCACCTCCGGGTCCACGGGTCGTCCCAAGGGAGTGATGATCCGCCACTCCTCGGTCGTCGTCCTGCTGCACTGGTTGCGGGAGAACGTGACGGACGAGGAGCGCTCGTCGGTGCTCTTCTCCACCTCCATCAACTTCGACGTTTCCATCGCCGAGATGTTCGGCACGCTCGCCTGGGGCGGAAAGCTGGTGCTGGTGGAGAACGCGCTGGAGCTGGCCACGGTCGACGAAGACGTCGTGCACGTCAGCATGGTGCCGAGCGCGGCGGCGGAGCTGCTGCGCGGCGGCGGCATCCCGGCGTGCGTCAAGACGCTGAACCTGGGCGGCGAGGCGCTGCCGAACGCCCTGGCTCAGGGGCTTTACGCGCTGGACACGGTGCAGAAGGTCGGCAATCTCTACGGCCCCACCGAGGACACCACTTACTCCACGTACCACGTCGTGCCGCGCGGCGCAGACCAGGTGCTGGTCGGCGCGCCGGTAGCGAACACGCAGGCGTATGTGCTGGATGCGCACCTGCAGCCGGTGCCGGTCGGCGTCACGGGCGAGCTCTACCTGGCGGGCGACGGCCTGTCGCGCGGCTACGCGAACCATCCCGCGATGACCGCGGAGCGCTTCGTCCCGTGCCCGTTCGGTGCGCCGGGAGCGCGGATGTACCGGGTGATGGACCGCGTACGGCGGCGCGCGGACGGGGAGATCGAGTACCTGGGCCGGATCGATTTCCAGGTGAAGGTGCGGGGCTACCGCATCGAGCTGGGCGAGATCGAGGCGCGGCTCGCGGAGCATCCGGGCGTGCGTGCCCCGGTCGTTCTCGTCCGCGAGGACGCGCCCGGCGACCGGCGTTTGATGGCGTACTACCTGGCGGATGAAGCGGTTGCGGTGGATGCGCTCCGTGCGCACCTCACCGACCGCCTGCCGGAGTACATGGTGCCCGCGGCGTACGTGTGGATGGACGCGTATCCGCTCACCCCGAACGGCAAGGTAGACCGCAGGGCGCTGCCCGCGCCGGAAGGGGACGCCTACTCCACCGGCGAGTACGCGGCGCCCGTGGGGGAGACGGAACAGGCGCTGGGCGGGATCTGGGCCGAAGTGCTGGGCGTGGAGCGGGTGGGCCGCCACGACAACTTCTTCGAGCTGGGCGGGCACTCGCTGCTGGCCGTGCGGGTCATCTCGCGGATGCGGCAGGTGCTGGACGCTGAGGTGGGCATCGGCGACCTCTTCGAGCGTCCGGTGCTGGCGGACCTCGCGCGCACCATCGAAAACGCGGGACGCACCGAGCTGCCGCCGATCGAGCGCGTGGATCGCACCGGGCGGCTGCCGCTCTCCTTCGCGCAGCAGCGCCTCTGGTTCCTGGAGCAGTTCGGCAATCTGGGCGACACGTACCACGTCCCCATGCGGCGGCGTCTGGAAGGGGAGCTGGACGGGTCGGCTCTGCGGCGTGCGCTGGACGCGATCGTGGCGCGGCACGAGGCGCTGCGCACGACGTTCGTGGAGATGGACGGGGAGCCGGTGCAGCGGATCGCGGAGGAGAGCCGGTTCCACCTCGTGGAGCACGACCTGAGCGGGCACCCGGACGCCGCGGCGGAGCTCCGCCGGCTGTCGGCCGAGGAGGCGAACGCACGCTTCGACCTGGAGCACGGCCCGCTCATCCGTGGGCGGCTGGTGCGGCTGGGCGAACACGACCACGTCCTGCTGATGACGATGCACCACATCGTCTCCGACGGCTGGAGCATGGAGGTGCTGACGCGGGAGATGGGCACGCTCTACGAGGCCTTCCGCCGCGGAGAGTCGAATCCCCTCGCCCCGCTGCCGGTGCAGTACGCCGACTACGCGGCCTGGCAGCGGAAGTGGGTCGCCGGCGAGGTGCTGCGCCAGCAGGCGGAGTACTGGACGCAGACGCTTGCCGGTGCGCCCGAGCTGCTGGAACTGCCGACGGACCATCCACGTCCCGTGCGGCAGGATCATGCGGGGAGCACGGTGGGGATCAGCCTGGACGAGGATCTCTCGGCCGCGCTGAAGGAACTTTCGCGGCGGCACGGCGCCACCCTCTTCATGGCGGTGCTCGCCGGGTGGGCCGCGGTGCTGCGCCGCATCTCCGGCCAGGACGACGTGGTGGTGGGAACGCCCACGGCCAACCGGGGCCGCACGGAGATCGAGGGGCTGATCGGTTTCTTCGTCAACACCCTCGCCCTGCGCGTGGACCTGTCGGAGTCGCCCACCGTCGCCGAGCTGCTGGAGCAGGTACGGGCGGCGTCGCTGGGGGCGCAGCAACACCAGGACATCCCCTTCGAGCAGGTGGTGGAACTGGTGCAGCCTGCGCGCAGCATGTCGCACAGCCCGCTCTTCCAGGTGATGTTCGCCTGGCAGAACGCGTCGGAGGGCCGGCCGGAGCTTCCCGGCCGCAACCCGGAGGGCGTGTCCCCGGCGGCGACGGCCAAGTTCGACCTGTCGCTCTCGCTGGGAGAGGCGGGGGAGCGCATCGCGGGCAGCCTGACCTACGCGACGTCGCTGTTCGAACGCGCCACCATCGAGCGCCACCTGGCGTACCTGCGCCGGGTGCTGCAGGCAATGGCGGCCGACGACGTCCAGCCCGTGGACGCGCTCCCGCTCCTGCCGGATGCGGAGCGGCGCCTCGTCGTCGAGGAGTGGAACGCGACCGGCGCCGCGTATCCCCGCGACCTCTGCATCCACGAGCTGGTCCAGGCGCAGGCCGCGCGCGCGCCGGACGCGGTGGCGGTCGTCTTCGACGCCGGCGAGCTCACCTACGCCGAGCTGAATGAGCGCGCCAACCGGCTCGCTCACCATCTGGCCGGGCACGGCGTGGGGCCGGATGCGCGGGTGGCGATCTGCGTGGAGCGGGGCCCGGAGATGATGGTAGGGCTCCTGGCCATCCTCAAGGCCGGCGGCGGCTACGTTCCGCTGGACCCGGGCTATCCGGCGGAGCGGCTGCGCTACATGCTCCACGACAGCGCACCCGTGGCCGTGCTCACGCAGGGTTCTCTGGATGGCGTGCAGGCGCTGTTCGCGGGCCTGCACGTGCCAGTGATCGACCTGCAGGCTGATGACTGGGCCAGGGGCCCGGCGACCAATCCGGCACGCGCGGGGCTCACCCCCGGGCACCTGGCCTACGTCATCTACACCTCCGGCTCCACGGGCACCCCCAAGGGTGTGATGATCGAGCACCGGAGCCTGGCGAACCACACCGCGTGGCAGGCCGGCGCCTTCGG
>NZ_DATBNB010000308.1 GCF_036554565.1 Longimicrobium sp.
CGGCGGTGTGGAGGCTGGTTCGCGGGGGCCGCTCCCTCGGGATGACAACGCGCGGTTCTTCGGCTCGCGCTGCGGGGATGGACGCCAAAAGCCCCGGCGCGCATTCGCACGCCGGGGCTGAATCATCTCATCGAACCGCGCTCACTTTCGCACTTTCGCACTTTCGCACTTTCGCACTTTCGCACTTTCGCACTCACGCACTCACGCACTCACGCACTTCCCCCTCACACCCACTGCTTCCTCCGGAAATACCCGAACAGCAGCGCTCCCACGGCGAACATCAGCCCGAGTGCCCAGGCGTAGCCCCAGGGCCAGTGAAGCTCCGGCATGTGCTCGAAGTTCATCCCGTAGATGCCGGCGATCCACGCCATCGCCATCAGGATGATGGACCAGGCCGCCATCACCCGCATCGTTTCGTTCAGCTGGTTGGAGGCGAGCGAAAGCTGGCCCTCCATGGCGCCCGTCAGCAGGTCGCGCAGCGTATCGATCTCCTCGGCCACGCGGATGGCGTGGTCGTGCACGTCCTGGAAGTACGGCAGCATCTCCGGCTCCAGGAACGGAATGTCGCGCTTCAGGAGCGACCCGATCAGTTCGCGCTCCGGCCCCACCATCCGACGGAACAGCACCAGTTCGCGGCGCATGGAAAGCATCTGCTGCAGCGCCTCGTGCCGGGTCTTGCCATCCGTCCCTTCCTCCAGCCGCCCCACGCGCTCCGAAAAGTGGTCCAGCACGGGAAAGTAGCCATCCACCACCATGTCCAGGACGGCGTGCGCCAGCGTACCCGCGCTCCGGTAGCGGGCCGGCACCGCGCGCCAGCGGGCCAGCACCTCCTTCAACTCCTCGATCTTGTGGTCGTGTACCGTGATGACGTAGTTGTCGCCGATGAAGGCGTGCAGCTCGTTGAGCGCCATCCGGTCGCGCTCGCGGTTGATGCGCGCCGAATACACCACCAGGAAGTAGTACCCGGGATACCGGTCGATCTTGGGGCGCTGCCGGCCGCGGACGGTGTCTTCGACGGCCAGCGGGTGAAATCCCAGCTGGTGCCGCAGGAACTCGCCTTCGGTGCCGCCGGGGGCCGCGATGTCGATCCACAGCAGCGGCGGGTCTTCGGGCAGCTTGCCCTGGCGCCCGCGCTTGATGGCCGCTACGGCGTCGGTGAGGGCGATGGCGTGCACGCCGGTGACGGTTTCCGCGTACGCGCTGATGCGCGCCCGCGGCTCGATGGCCGTGGGGTCCTCGTACTCCGGGCTGAGGATGCTCTCGCTATCGAGCTGCGCGCCTGCGGTCATATCCGGGGACGGTGTCGGTGAGGGCGGCCGTCAGCAGCTCGAAGGCGCCGACCGCCACGTGCGGCATCCACACCCTCTCGTCGAACCCCAGCACCCAAGGCGACACCATCAGCAGAACGGCGCCCAGCGCGTCCATCCACAGGTGGGCGGGCATCGGCAGCTTGCGGACGACGCCCAGCTCGTAGTCGGTGAGCAGGCTGTACAGGACGACGCCCGCGCCCAGGGCCACGGGCGCCCAGGTTTCGGGGCCGCCCTCCGCAAAGCCCAGCAGCCAGGGCAGGCCCATCAGCAGCGCGCCGAGGGCGTAGTCGAGCATGCCGTGAACACGGGTGGGAATTCGCATGGCCTCGCCGGTGTGTGGTGCGTCGCTCGGTTGAACTGCGCGCGGGGCGTGCAAGCCGCGCGCCCTGTTCCGCGGATCAAGCTGTGTACAACCTTATGGCCAGGACTCAAGGACGGGCTCGGCGGGGGCGGCGAGGCCCGCGTCCGGGTGCAGCCAGGCGGCCAGCGCCTCCGTGCCTTCCACCACGCGCGGGCCCGAGCGGCTGAAGTACGCGCTGTGTCCGATGGCGGCCCTCCCCGCCCCGACGGCGCCCGGTGCGATGCGCGCCAGTGCGTCGCGTGCGCGGTCGGCGTCGGCGCGCGAGGCCTGCAGGTCGTAGCCGCAGGGGAGCAGCAGGAGCCGGTCGGGATCCAGCCCCTCGGTCTGCTCCCACGGGATCTGCACCGAGCGTGCGCCGGCGGCGCCCAGCAGGTTGTCGCCGCCGGCCATCGTCACCATCTCCGGAATCCAGTGCCCCGGGGCGAACGGCGGATCCAGCCACTCCAGCGCCAGCACCCGGGGACGCGGCCGGCCAGCGACGGCTTCCTCCACGCGCCGCAGCCGTCCGCGCAGGCGCGCCACCGCCTGCCCGCCGCGTTCGGGCTGGCCGACGGCATCCGCCACCTGCTGCATCGTGTGGAAGATCCCCTCCACGGTGTGCGCGTCGAGCGACACCACGCGGGGGGAGAACGGGAGCGCGGCGACGGCGTCGTTGACCGAGCCGGTGGGCACGGCGCACACCTCGCACACGGCCTGGGTGAGGATTACGTCGGGGCGGGCGTCGCGCAGGGCGGCGACGTCGATCTCGTAGACGCTGCCGAATTCCAGCATGCAGCGGCGCACCTCGGCATCGATCTCGCCGCTGGTAAGGCCGGCGGGATCGAAGCGCGAGCGGCTGAGCCGCGGCAGGTGCAGCGCCTGGGGCGGCCAGTCGCACTCGTGCGAGATGGCGACGAGGTGCTCCTGCAGGCCCAGGGCGTAGACGATTTCGGTGGCGCTGGAAAGCAGCGAGGCGATGCGCATGATTGGAAACCTAAGCCGTCCCCCGCCGCTGGCAACCGCGGCGCCCGGCGACTTGCCCGCGCGCGTGCGGAGCGCCTAGCTTACGCCGCTGACCCGTCCACCCGCCCGACCATCCCGAAGGCCCCCGATGCAGATCATCCGCGAGCCCCGCGTTACGCTGATCACGCGCCAGGAGTTCATCTATCCCGAGCACATCGACTGGCGGAGCGACAGCGAGATCGCGGGCGAAGTCGTGTCCGAGTTCGCGGGCCGGATGTGCTATCTCTCGTTCGGGGAGGACGTTGGACTCGAGGGTGGGCACAAGAGCATCCCGGGCCGGACATCGAACGAAGCGTATCTCGGCAACATCCTTCACGTGAAGCACGGGAGCGTCCTGGAGCATGCCGTGTGGACCTTGTTGATCGAGGGGGTCAGCCGCTCACTGACGCACGAGCTTATCCGCCACCGCGCGGGCTTCGGGTTTTCTCAGTTGTCGCAACGGTACGTCGACGAATCGAACATCGGGTTCGTCCTGCCGCCGGAGATCTCGGACGGATCGCGAGCCTACGAAATCTGGGTGGCCGCTTGCGAGCAGACGCTGGAAGGATACCGGGCGCTGCTGGACGAGATGTCGAACCAGGTGGGTGACGATGGGCCCGCCACGATGAGAAAGAAGCGCGCCCGGCAAGCGGCACGCGCGGTCCTCCCCAACTGTGCCGAAACCAAGATTGTCGTCACCGGCAACGCGCGGGCGTGGCGCCACTTCATGGAGATGCGCGGGAGCGGCTCCGCCGACGTCGAGATCCGGCGGCTCGCGAACGCGGTGCTCCGCACGATGCATCGGGAGGCCGCTCACATCTTCGGCGACATGCACCTCCTTCCGCACAGCGATGGGACGGAAACGGTCGAGACGCCGCACAGCAAGGTTTGACGCGGGTATCACCACTTTCACTCGGGCGCAGCGCATCCACAGGAGGTCCCCTGAAGCGAAGCGTGCAACTGACAGCGGTGATCGAGCGCGAAGGTGACGGGTTCGTCAGCCTCTGCCCGGAACTGGACATCGCGAGCCAGGGCGACACGGTCGAGGAGGCTCACGGTAATCTCCGCGAGGCTGTCGAGTTGTTTCTGGAATGCGCGAACTCGACGGAGATAGCCCGACGCCTGTCCGCGCCACGCGCAGCACGGTAGCCGCTTTCCACCCGCAATCGAGCAGGTTCACCCGCTCCACTCTTCCCCCTCCCCGCCGCTCCGATGTAACTTGCAGCGTATTCCGGCCTTACACGCTGCATTTTCAGGCTGTCGCAAAGCATGCCCATTTCCCAGCACCACGCTCGCAACGTCACCGACCGGCTCGTCCGCGGGCGCCCCGTGGACGAGGTCGTCGGCCTGCTGACGGATACGTCCGAGGAAGAGCGCCCCGTTCCGCCCCGCGTCCCCGGCCTGCGCGAGTGGAGCGCGGACGCGCACGCCCGGCGCGTGGAGTTCGTCGAGGGGCTGGGGGTAGAGATCCCGCACCTGACGGGAACTGCGCCGCGCGGGGACGCGTCGGTCATGCGCGGCAGCATCGAGAACTACATCGGCATGGCGCAGGTGCCGGTGGGGCTGGTGGGGCCGCTGCGCGTCAACGGCATGCACGCGCGCGGCGACTTCTACGTGCCCCTGGCCACCTCCGAGGGCGCGCTGGTGGCCAGCCACGACCGCGGCGCGCACCTGCTGACCGCCGCGGGCGGCGCCGTGTGCCTGACCACCACCGAGCAGGTGCAGCGCGCACCGGCCTTCGTCTTCGAGCGGATGGGCCAGGCGGCGCACTTCGCGGCGTGGGTGGTCGGCGAGTACGAGGCGCTGAAGGCGGCCGTGTCGCGCACCACCCGCCACGGACGGCTCACTGACGTGGGCACCCACATCGAGGGCAACCACGTCTACCTGGTGTTCGCGTTCCACACGGGCGACGCGGCGGGGCAGAACATGGTGACGTTCTGCACCGCCGCGCTGTGCGAGGAAATCCTGGCGCGCACGCCGGTGCAGCCGCGCTACTGGTTCCTGGAAAGCAACATGTCGGGCGACAAGAAGGCCACGGCGCTGTCCTTCATCCAAGGGCGCGGCCGCAGCGTGACGGCCGAGGCCTCCATTCCCCGCGCGCTGGTGGAGGACGTGCTCCACACCACGCCCGAGCGGATGTCCGACTACTGGCGTGTGAGCTTCGTCGCGGGGGTGCGCACCGGGTCCATCGGCGTGAACGGGCACGTGGCCAACGGGATCGCGGCGCTGTTCCTGGCGTGCGGCCAGGACGTGGCGTGCGTCAGCGAGGCCAGTGTGGGCGTCACCCGGCTGGAGGTGACGGACCAGGGGGACCTCTACGCGGCGCTCAGCCTCCCCAACCTGATCGTCGGTTCGGTCGGTGGCGGCACACGGCTGCCCACCGCGCAGGAGTGCCTGCGCATCATGGACTGCCTGGGTGACGACCGCGCGTCGAAGCTGGCGGAAATCTGCGCGGCGCTCACGCTGGCCGGCGAGCTTTCCATCGTGGGCGCGCTCTGCTCGGGAGACTTCGCGCGGGCCCACGCGGCGCTGGGCCGCGGCTCGCCGGCCCGATGAACGGCGCGACGGCGGCGGTGCCGGCGGGGCTCGCCGCGCGGATGTGGGCCTACCAGCGCGAACGCTTCCCCATCGCCGCCTACGTCCCCCTGATCGGCATTTCCGCGGTGTCCGCCGCCGGGTACTCGCGGGCGGCGCGGGGCCGTCCGGGGCTGCCGGACCTGGGCGTCCTCCTCGTGGGGTGCGCGACCGCGCTCGCCTTCTTCTTCCTTCTCCGCGTCGCCGACGAGCACAAGGACGCCGACGCGGACCGCCGGTTCCGCCCCGAGCTTCCCGTTCCGCGCGGCCTCGTTTCCCTGG
>NZ_DATBNB010000309.1 GCF_036554565.1 Longimicrobium sp.
TGCCGGCGGACGATCTCGCCCAGCGCGCGTTCCAGCGCGTCCACGTCCAACGCGCCGCCCAGGCGCAGCGTGGCGGGAAGGTTGTAGGCGGCGCTCCCGCCCTCCAGCCGGTCCAGGAACCAGAGCCGCTCCTGGGCGAACGAGAGCGGGAGGGGACGGTCACGACCGACGCGTACGACCGGGGGCAGCGCGTGCGCCCCGCCCTGCCGCAGCGCGTCCACACGCAGAGCGAGCTCCGCCACCGTGGGCCCCTCGAACACCGTGCGGAGCGGAACGACCACGCCGAGCGAGTTCTGCACGCGCGACAGCAGCCGCGTCGCCAGCAGTGAGTGCCCGCCGAGCGCGAAGAAGTCGTCGTCGACGCCCACGGATTCCAGGCGCAGGACCTCGGCCCAGAGCTGCGCCAGGATCTCCTCGGTCGGCGTGCGCGGCGCGACCGGATGGGACTCGCCCGCCGCCACCTCCGGCTCGGGCAGGGCGCGGCGGTCCAGCTTGGCGTTCGCCGTCAGCGGAAGCCGGTCCAGCCGCACGTAGGCCGACGGGACCATGTACTCCGGCAGCAGCGCCTTCAGGTGCGCCCGGAGCGCGGCGGCGTCGGGCTCGGCCGATCCCTCGGCAGGCACCCAGTACGCGACCAGCCGGCGGTCGCCCGTACCCGCCTCGCGCGTGATCACGGCGGCTTCCTTGACCGCGCCGTGCGATGCGAGGGCGCTTTCCACCTCGCCCAGCTCCACGCGGAAGCCGCGCACCTGCACCTGCTGGTCGGCGCGGCCCATCGGCTCCACCTCGCCGTCAGGGCGGTAGCGGCCCAGGTCGCCGGTACGGTACAGCCGGTCGCGCGGATCACCGGTCCACGGGTTGGCCACGAAGCGGGACGCAGAGAGCGATTCGTCGCCCAGGTAGCCGGCGGCCAAGTGCGGCGAGCGCATCCAGATCTCGCCCACCTCGCCGATTCCCGCGATCTCCCCCGCCGCGTTGCGGACCAGCAGCTGCACCCCCGGGATTCCGCGCCCGAGCGGGATGATCTCCTTCTGCTCGGCTGCGGGATCGACCACGTGATACGAGACGGCGCGCTGCGTCTCGGTAGAACCGTAGTAATTGATGACGCGCAGGTTGGGCGCGAGCGCCGCCAGCCGCTGCACGTCGGCGCGGCGGAGGACGTCGCCCACGAAGAAGGCGCGGTGGAGCGACTCGATCCGCTCCCCCTCGGAGGCGTCGGCCAGCAGCTGGCCCATGGCAGGCGTCAGGTGCGCGACGGTGACGCCTGCCTCGCGCATCCACCGCGCGAGGTAGCCGGGGGTGCCGGTCTCGTCCGGCTCCGGCGCGACCACAGCGGCGCCGAGCTGGAGCGGGGTGAAGACGTCGCGGTGCAGCGGGTCGTGCGCCAGGCCGCTCAGCAGACTGAAGCGGTCGGATGCGGAGAGACCGAACTCCGACGCCAGCCATGGCGTGAAGTGCGTAAGCGACGAGTGCCGCCCCATCACCGCCTTGGGCGTCCCGGTCGTCCCCGACGTGAAGGAGAGATACGCCAGCGTGTCGGGACCGACATCCACGTTCAGCGGATCGCCGGCAGACTCCATCGCATCCGCGGGCTCTTCGCTCCGCGGGTGGATGACCACGGTCGTGCGGATCGTCTCCCCCAGCGCGTCCAGCGCCTCTCGCGGCAGGTCGCCCGCGGCGGAGAGGTGGAGGTGCGCGGCGGGACGCGCGATGCGGACGTACTCCGCCAGGCGCGCCGCCGGGTAGGATGGATCGAGGACCAGGAAGGCCGCGCCGCTCTTCATCGTGCCCAGCAGCGCGCGCACCAAGGCGGCGCTACGGTGGCCGGTGATCGCGACCACGTCGTTCGGCCCTACGCCATGCGTGGCCAGCTTGCGCGCAATGGCGTTCGCGGCGGCGTCCAGCTCGACGTACGTCCACTGCTCGCGCGGGTCTTCCACGGCAAGCGCGTGCGGCGTCTCCAGCGCCCGCGCGGCGAACACCTCGTGCACGGCGCCGCGCCAGGCGTCGTCCAGCGGCTCGGCCGGATCGGGAAGGACGCCGTGCGCCGCCTCCGTCGCCAGCGACAGCGCCCCGACGCGGGTTTCGGGCGCGGCCGCTGCCTGGCGGAGCACGCCTTCGAGCTGCGCCAGGAGCTCACGCATCCTCAGCGCGTCGAACAGGTCGGCGGCGTACACCAGGGTGACGAATATCCGTCCGTCCCCCTCCCCCACGTACACCGTGAGGTCGAACTTGCTGGCCATCTCGCCGCCCCCACCGCCCCCCGCCACCTCAAGCCCTTCGGCGCGGAAGGCGCCTTCCTGGAAGTTGGCCAGGTTGAGCATCACCTGGAACACGGGGGCGTGCGCCAGGCTCCGCTCGGGACGCACCTCTTCCAGCACCCGCTCGAAAGGCAGATCCTGGTGCGCGTACGCACCCAGCGTGGTCTCCCGCACCCGCGCCAGCAGCTCACGGAACGACGGGTCGCCCGAAAGGTCGGTCCGCAGCGCCAGCGAGTTGAGGAAGAGCCCCACCATGCGGTCCGTCTCCGCCCGCGTCCGCCCCGCGATGGGCGTCCCGACGACGACGTCCTCCTGCCCGGCCAGGCGCCCCAGCACCACGTCCAGCGCGGCCAGCAGCACCATGAACAGCGTGGCGCCCTCGCGGCGGGCGAGCGCCTGCACCTCCGCCGCCAGCTCGGGCGCAACGACCAGGCGCTCTACCGCGCCGCGGTGCGATTCCACCGGCGGGCGGGGCCGATCGCTGGGCAGCTCCAGCAGCGCCGGAGCGCCCTCCAGCGCCTGCCGCCAGAACTCCACCTGCCGCTCGAGCGCGGCGCCGGACAGGCGCTCGCGCTGCCACACCGCATAGTCCGCGTACTGCAGCGGCGGCTCCGGCAGCGGCGACGGCTCGCCGCGCGAGAATGCGCCGTACAGTGCGGACAGCTCCTCACGGAGCACCCCCAGCGACCACCCATCGCCGATGGCGTGGTGGATGTTGAGGAGAAGGAGCTGCTCGTCGTCAGCCACGCGGACGAGCGACGCGCGGAAGAGCGGCCCGCGCGCCAGGTCGAAGCGGTGCTGCGAGGCTTCGGCGGCAAGGCGGCCGGCCTCGGCCCGGCGCTCGCCGTCGGGCAGGTGCCGCAGGTCGGCGACGGGCAGGTCGAACTCGGCGGGAGGCGGGGCGATGCGCTGCACCGGAACGCCGTCGACGGCCGGGAGCGTGGTGCGCAGCGGCTCGTGGCGGCGCACCAGCTCGGCCAGCGCGCGGCGCATCGCGTCATCGTCCAGACGGCCGGTGATGACGTAGGAGAACGGGATGGCGTACGCCGGGCTCCCCGGGTCCAGCGCGTCCACGAACCAAAGCCGCTCCTGCGCGAACGTCACGGGCAGGTCGCCGTCGCGGCCGGCGGGGACGATGGCGTCGCTGCCCGCCGCTGCGCCGGTGCCGCGCAGACGGTCGATCTCGGCCGCGAGCCCGGACAGGACCGGCTGCTCGAAGACGGCGCGCAGCGGCAGCTCCACGCCGAAGACCTCGCGCACCCGCGAGATCACCCGCGTGCCCA
>NZ_DATBNB010000310.1 GCF_036554565.1 Longimicrobium sp.
CAGGTAGTCCCCGGTCGTGCGGAGCTCGGCGCGGTGCGCGGTGAACTGCGGGCCGAAGATGTCGCCCGTGCCGCCGGTGTGGGTGAGCAGGTGGTGCGGCGTCACCTTCGACGCGACGTCCGCGTTCGGGTAGTCCGCGAGGTAGGTGCCGAACGGCGTGTCCAGGCGCACCGTCCCGGCCTGCACCAGCTGAAGCGCCGCCACCGCGGTCAGCATCTTGTTCATGGATCCCACGCGGAACTGCGTCAGCGGCGTGTTCGGCACGCCCCGCTCCCGGTCGGCGAGGCCGTAGGCGCCCTCGAACAGCGTGCGCCCGTCGCGGGCCACGAGCACGGCGCCGGAGAACTCGCCGGCGGCCGTGGCCGCCTCCAGCCGCGCGCGGAGCGTGGTCGCGAACGCCGAGTCCGCCGCCGCCTGGGCCTCGGCCGGTCCGGGTACGGTGGGCTCGGGAGCGCAGCACGCGGCGCAGGCCAGCAGGGCGAGGGCAGCAACGATCCGCATGGAGGTCCTCCCTGTTCGGCGGGTGGGGTTCACGATCAGCTCGCCGGGACGAGGGCGTCGAGCTCGATCTGCCCGTTCAGCCCCGCGATTGCCTTTCCTCGTTCGTTCATACGCCCCAGCGAGGCTGTACGTAGGCGCGCGCACGAACGCCCCCGTGGCTCGTGTCATCGGAAGGTCGAACACAGGTCGTTGTGCCGGACATGACGGGAGCGGAGCGAGGCGGCGACGGAGGATCCAGCCATCAACGTTCTTGCGCGCGTTTCATGGACAACGCGAATGCCTCGCGGCCGCCGTCCGCGGCCGCGAGGCAATCGCCGCTGGCGCGGCGGGTCGTGCGCGACGCCCACGGGCAGATGGGCCCGTGGTGACGCGTGAGGGAGTGGGCTAGAGCGCGCCGACCTCGGCCCGCGCGGGGGGCGCGGCCGGGGCCGCGGCGGGATGGTGCTCCGCCAGCCGCTCCTGCCGCCGGCCGAGCCAGACGCCCAGGACGGCCCAGGCCAGGGCAAGCGGCACGGAGACGGAGATCAGCGCCGCGAGCCCCGTCCCCAGGCGCCCCAGCACCCCCTCCACCTGTGCGCCCACCACGTCGCCGCCGCGGTAGACGAAGGTGTCGATGAAGGCCTTCGACTTGTACTTGTCGGCGCGGCTGACCACGGTGAAGAGCGTCTCGCGCGCGGGGCGCATGATGGCGCGCTGCACCGCGTTGAAAGCCGCCTGAAGGACGACCAGCGTCGCCAGCGAGGCCACCAGCGCCAGCCCCAGGAACCCCAGCGCCACGGTGACCGGGAGCAGGGCCAGCGTCACCGGAATCCCCAGGTGCTTCATCAGCTTTCCCGCCACCAGCGCCTGCAGCACCAGGGTGGCGATCTGCGTGTACAGGTCGATCTGCGCGAAGACCGTGGTGCGCATGTCCAGGTCCTCGCCCAGCGCGGCCACCATCTGCAGGCGGGTGAAGTAGATGAAGGTGGCGACCACCGCCAGGATCAGCATGTACGCCGCGATGCCGGCCAGGTACGGCGAGCGGAACACCGCCTTCAGCCCGTACCACGCGCTCCCGCCGATCACCGCGCGCTCGTCCACCGCGGGGGGCGACTCGGAGTCGTCCACGTCCGCGGGGCGGGCGTGCTCCGGCTGCAGGTGCGCCACCGCCCGCACCGAGAGCACCGCCAGCCCCAGCGAGCCCGCCGCCACCAGCAGGAGCCCGGCCGTCCCCAGCGGCTCCGCGAGTCGCGAGGCCAGCCAGGGCCCGGCGATGGCGCCCAGCGTGCCTCCCACCGCGATCACCCCGAAGAGCCGCTTGCTCTGTTCCAGCGAGAAGCGGTCCGCCATCAGGCCCCAGAAGACCATGGTGGCGAACAGGTTGAAGACGCTGAACCAGACGAAGAAGACCATCCCGCTGGTTTCTCCGATGGCCGCCGGCGCCATCACCAGCAGGGCGTAGAACACCAGCAGGCTGGCGGCAAAGAACAGGTACGTAGCGTTGATGAAGACCAGCCGGCGGGTGCGGCTCACCAGCATTCCGAACACCGGGTTCACCGCCAGGGTGACCACCGCCGTGCCCACGAAGAGCCAGCGAATGGCCTCGATCCCCCGCTGCATCCCCAGCGCCTCCCGGGCGGGCCGCAGCACCATCAACGCGGTGAGGATGAAGAAGAAGGAGAGCGCCGATGCGAGCACCGGCGCGGCCTCCTCCCGGCGGACCTGCGTGAAGCGCTGAAGGATCGCGGTCATCTGGAGCTCGTCTTCCGCACCGGGATCAGGGCTGCGGCTGGAGACGGGCCAGCAGCTGCTGGAAGCCGGTGCCCATGATCTGCGTCACCCCGGCCTCGTCGACCACGAACTCCGTCACCAGCGACGTGTCGCCCACCCGGAAACGGGTCTCCGAGAGGGGCGTGAGGACCGCCGTCGGTCCCGCTCCCTCCCGGATCAGCGTGTCTCCCTCCAGGCGGACCACGACGGTGCGACCGTATCGGTTCATCTCCCCCGGGAGGAATTCGTACGTGCCCACGTACCGCTCCAGCACCGGCCTGGGAACACGCGCCGTGGCGACCGGCGGTGGCGGCGCTGCGGAAGACCCCTTGCGGGGGAGCCGAAACTCCGTGCCCACGCCGTCACTGATGACTTGCGTCACCCCACCCGCCTGGTCGACCACGAACTCCACCGTGAATACGGGGC
>NZ_DATBNB010000311.1 GCF_036554565.1 Longimicrobium sp.
AATGAATTCGCTGCAACAACCACACGAAGTCTGCCTTCGCAGACTGGCTTGCTCGGGTGTGAGTTGAGGCGAGGGAACGCGCCTGGAATGTGGTGCAGTTCTCCCCTCTCCCGCTTGCGGGAGAGGGGGCCGGGGGGAGAGGGCAGCCGGGGTCTGCACGGGCGTCCTCGAACCGCTCCAGAGCCGGCTACAGTCTCAGCCCCACCATCGGTCCTCCTCTGACGCGCCACACTGGCTCCCTTCCCCCGCGGGGTTTGCGGGGGAAGGGCTGGGGATGGGGGGCGCCCCGCCGACGCACCGAACCCAGTCTCCACCGGACCGAAGTTCCCCCTCTCCGCACGCACTTGATGCGGGAAGGGGCCGGGGAAGCGCCCGCCGGTCCCGAGCTTGCAGGCCTGAATCCGTTTCGGCTGGATCGCGGCGCGCCCGTTCCATCGGCACGCCGTCCATTGACTCCGTTCTCGTGCGGCTGGTGATGCGGATAGGGTGGAAAGGGGCGTTCGTCGATGAGCCGGGTTCGTTCCTGAACCCCGGCGAGGCCGTGCATGGCGTGCTCGCGCTGGAGCTTCCCGATGCCGCCGCCGCCCTCCTCGCGCTGCTGATCGCGGCCGTGGGCGCCGCCGTCACCTGGTGGCTGGTGCGGCGCGGCCGGGCCGGTGCCGAGCAGGCGCGGCTGTACGTGCAGGCAGAGTCTGCCCGGCGCGACCTGGAGCAGCTCGCCGAGCAGCTGCAGGACCAGGCGTCGCACCTGCAGGAGCAGACGGCCGAGCTGGAGGTGCTCAACGAAGAGCTGGCCACCTCCGAGGCCCGCCTGCGCAGCACCATCGACTCGTCGCTCGACGCCATCGTCATGACCGACGACGCGAGCGTCATCATGGAGTGGAACGACCACGCCGAGCGCCTGTTCGGGTGGAGCGCCGACGAGGCGATCGGCCAGACGCTCGCGCAGACCATCATCCCCCCGCGCTTTCGCGAGGGGCACCAGCGGGGCATCGACCACTACCTGGCGACGGGTGAGGGGCCCATCCTCAACCGGCGCATCGAGATTTCCGCCATCCGCCGCGACGGGACGGAGTTTCCCGTGGAGCTCACGGTGGCGCCGGCGCGCTCCGGCAGCCGCGTGCTCTTCAACGCCTTCATCCGCGACCTCACCGAGCAGAAGGCGGCCGAGCGCCGGCTGGCGGCCGAGCACGCCGTCACCCGCGTGGTGGCCGAGTCGCACACGCTGCACGAGGCCGCGCCCCGGCTGCTGCAGGTGATCGGCGAGTCGCTGCATTGGCCGGTCGGCGTGTTCTGGGTGATGGACACCGGCGGCGAGCAGCTCTGCTACGCGGGACGCTGGATGGCCCCCGACGCGCCCGATCCGGGCCAGGCCGTTGCCGACCCCGCCCTCACCTTTCGCCCCGGGCAGGGGCTTCCCGGCCGCGTGTGGGAGGTGGGCGAGCCGGCCTGGGTGTCGGACGTCACCCGCGACGCGAACTTTCCCCGCGCGGCCAAAGCGGCCGCGGCGGGGCTGCACGGCGCGTTCGCGTTCCCCATCCGCGCCGCCGACGAGCTGATGGGGGTCATCGAGTTCTTCCACCAGTCGGTGCTGGCCCCCGATCCCGCCCTGCTCGAGGCGGTGGACGCCATCGGCCGTGACATCGGGCAGTCCATCAAGCGCGTCCGCGCCGAGGAGGCCCGCGACGCGGCGGTGCACGAGCTTGCCGAGGCCAACCAGCGGCTGGCCGCCCGCACCGACGAGGCCGAGTCCGCCAACCGCGCCAAGACCGAGTTCCTGGCCAACATGAGCCACGAGCTGCGCACCCCCATCCACGCCATCATCGGCTACTCCGAGCTGCTGGAGATGGGGATCACCGGGCCCATCACCCCGGCGCAGCGCGCCCAGCTGGGCCGCGTGCGCGCCAGCAGCCAGCACCTGCTGGGGCTGATCGAGGAGATCCTGGACCTGTCCAAGATCGAGGCGGGCCGCTTTCGGGTGGAGCGCGTCGCCGCGCCCGTGGTGGAAACGGTGGACGCGGCCGTGGCGCTCGTCACCCCGCAGGCGGCGGAAAAGGGGCTGCACCTGGCGCTGGACTGCGATCCCGGGGCGGACACCTGGTTCCTGGGCGATCCCGACCGCGTCCGGCAGATCGTGGTGAACCTGCTCTCCAACGCGGTGAAGTTCACGGAGGGCGGCGGCCGGGCCAGCATCCACTGCAACGTCGCCGACGCGCCCGGGGACGGCGCGCGGCTGGCGGGGCCGGGGCCGTGGGTGCGCATCCAGGTGGAAGACACGGGGATGGGGATCGCGCCCGACCAGGTGGAGGCGATCTTCCAGCCCTTCGTGCAGGCCGACATGGGTCGCACGCGCACGCACGGCGGCACCGGGCTGGGGCTTACCATCAGCCGGCAGCTGGCGCGGCTGATGGAAGGCGACCTGACGGTGAGGACGGCGCCGGGCCAGGGATCGTGCTTCACCCTGTGGCTCCCCGCCGCCGCCGCG
>NZ_DATBNB010000312.1 GCF_036554565.1 Longimicrobium sp.
TCGATTCCCTCCTGGCCTGCTTGGGTGCTCGCGTAGCTCAGCCGGCAGAGCACTTCCTTGGTAAGGAAGAGGTCATGGGTTCGAGTCCCATCGCGAGCTTGTAGGGGAAGGGATCGGCTCCCATCGTCTATCGGTTAGGACACGACCCTTTCAAGGTTGAGAGCGGGGTTCGACTCCCCGTGGGAGCGTCGGGTAGCAGTGGTAGTGCGGGCATAGCTCAGTTGGTAGAGCGCAACCTTGCCAAGGTTGAGGTCGCCGGTTCGAGCCCGGTTGCCCGCTCTCGGATGATGTGCAGGGCCGGAGGTTGCGTCTCCGGGAACCAAAACGCTCTGGGGCCGTAGCTCAGTCGGTTAGAGTGCCGGACTGTCACTCCGGAGGTCGCGGGTTCGAGTCCCGTCGGCCCCGCTGGTATCGCGAAGAGGCGCCACGCGCGCCGCGGCGGTTTTGAAAACACGGGTCGGCTCACGGGGCCGTAGCTCAGTTGGGAGAGCGCTTGAATGGCATTCAAGAGGTCAGGGGTTCGATTCCCCTCGGCTCCATTGGCACGCAGTGAGCACCAAAGCGGTGGGGTGGCCGAGTGGCTAATGGCAGCAGACTGTAAATCTGCCGGGCTAAGCCCTACGTAGGTTCGAATCCTACCCCCACCACTTCGGGCGGTTAGCTCAGTTGGTTAGAGCGCCACGTTGACATCGTGGAGGTCACAAGTTCGAGTCTTGTACCGCCCACTCGCGCTGGTTTTCGGGGCTGTAGCTCAGATGGGAGAGCGCTGCAATCGCACTGCAGAGGTCAGGGGTTCGATTCCCCTCAGCTCCACTGTGACGGACGTTGCCACCGTAGCTCAGGGGTAGAGCACTCGATTCGTAATCGAGCGGTCGTCGGTTCAATTCCGACCGGTGGCTCTGGTGCAACCGCGGCAGCGGGTTTACATTCGGTAGGCCGTGCGGGAGTAGCTCAGTTGGCAGAGCATCAGCTTCCCAAGCTGAGGGTCGCGGGTTCGAACCCCGTCTCCCGCTTCGTTTTGACAATCTGGTTCTGGTGCCCTCTGGTGTAATTGGCAACACGCCTGACTCTGACTCAGGAAAGTCCAGGTTCGATCCCTGGGGGGGCAATGGAGGGAAAGGTGCGCGTGGTGGGCTGCCGCGCGTGCACGGTACTGGAGAGGTGGGTGAGTGGCTAAAACCAACGGTTTGCTAAACCGTCGTGCCCAAAAGGCACACGCGGGTTCGAATCCCGCCCTCTCCGCTCCGTCTTGGACCGGTGTCCGAGCGGCTTAAGGAGCACGATTGGAAATCGTGTGGGGTTAACAGCCCTCGTGGGTTCGAATCCCACCCGGTCCGCTCCGTGGGAAGTTTCGGGACGTGGCTCAGCCCGGTAGAGCACTCGCTTCGGGAGCGAGGGGTCGCCGGTTCAAATCCGGCCGTCCCGACTGAGAAGTCGGTTTTTGTTGGAGGCGTAGTCTAACTGGTAAGGCACCGCACTCGAAATGCGGCGGGCGCAAGCCTTTGGGGGTTCGAGTCCCTCCGCCTCCGTTGAAAGATGTCGTGGTGCAACGATCTACGGCCCCGCCGCTCAGTCTGAGCGGCGGGGCCGTTTTCGTTGCGGGTGTAATTGCCGTCTCCGCTCGTCGTTACGCACCCCAGGCAAGCGCGAGCCACAGGTCGTCCATCGAGTTGTCGTCGAAGTAGAGCGTGAAGTCGCCGGTTGGGGACGGCGGCAGGGGAATGTTCTCCAGCGTTCCCGTGCGCAGCTCGCCCATGGCGGCCGGGCCGATGGAGTCGCGGCGCACGCCCGCCGCCGCGGGATCGGGACCGCCGTAGACCGCGACGGTCCGCGTGGTCTTCGCGAACAGGTCCACGCGGCGGACGGCACCCAGGCGGCCCTGGCTCCAGAACGGGTAGTGCTCGGCTCGCAGCGGGAGCACCAGCGCCACGGGTGCCGCGGGGGCGGCGCTCCGGAACCGCGCCCATTCCGTGGGGAACTCGTGCCGCACGGAGAACAGGCGCACCGATCCCGCCGCCTCGGCTTCGTCGATGCGCGCGGACAGCTCCGCCAAGGCGTGGTCGCGCAGCGCGGCGCCGCCGTCGCGGGCCGTGTAGCGAAGGTGCAGGACGACGTCGGCGATGGTGCCGTAGTCGAACTGGCAGGGCTCTCCCCGCGCGGGGTTGGCGGGGAGCTCCAGCCGCCATTCGCTGATGGCTCCCGACCACTCGAACGGAAGGTAGCGCTCGTCGCGCGCGCCGGGGTCGAACATCCCGCTGTCGCTCTGCCCGGCGCTGGTGACGATGGCCTGGATGCCGCCGAAGTGGTCGCTGAACCGCTCGTCCTGGGCGTCGCGGCGGGCGTAGCCGCCGCCCAGCGCGGGACTGCGGCGGATGCTGCTGCGCACCAGCGTGAGCGTGCAGTTGACGCTGGTGTACGGGCCGGTGACGCAGGGCACGCTCACCGCCACGGAGCGGATGCGCCGGAAGTAGTGCCCGGGCCCGTCCATGTCGAAGAGCGATTCGGGGATCGACAGGGTGCAGCGGCCCGTGGCGCGCAGCCGCAGCAGCTCCGCCGGGGCCACCTGCAGCAGGCTGACGTGCCTGGTGAGCTCGTATTCGCGCCGGTTGAGCTCGTGGTAGGCGAGCTCCATGCGCTTGATGTCCAGCTGAAGCCGCTCGCCGGCCAGGAGCCCCTCGCGCCCCGCCAGGTAGCCGGGCTGGATGTAGGCGAGGTCCGGGTCTCCCAGCTCCTGCCGCAGCGCCCGCTCCGCCTTTCGCGCCACCTCCACCGCCAGCTGCAGGCTCTGGCCGTACAGCCCCCGCGTCTCGCGGCGCATCCAGGCGTAGAAGGCGCGCGTGGTGGTCTTGCCGCCGGACTCGCCGGCCAGGAAGGCCTCGATTTCCCGCGCGTTGCGGACCTGCTGCTGGTGGTTGATCCACTCCCGCTCCGCCACGGCCTCGCGGATCTGCGCGGCGCGGAGCTGCTTGTACGCCTGCGTGATCTCTCCGGCGGCCAGGTTGCTCTGGAGCGCCCACTCCTGCTCGCGGCGGGCGTAGCTCCCCATCTTGGCCGCCCGTCCCGCGGCGTAGGTGACCCCATCGGAGACGCCGCGCGCCACGCTGGCCATCATCCCCGTCATCCGCGAGAGCTGCACGCCCCCGAAGCCGACCCCGGCGCCGACCCCCAGAGGGCTCCCGTAGGCATCGAACTGGGGGATGAGCCCCAGGCCGGCGGAGAGGACGTCCAGGTGCACCGCGGCCACGTGCCCCAGGCGGGCCTGCTCCAGGAGGTCCAGCTCCTGCGCCTCATAGCGGCTCATCAGCCGCCCGCCCGTCACGTCGTCCTCGCCGAGCAGGCCGCGGGTGGCCTGGTTGAGCGTGCTCCCCCCGGACGCCGCGATGTCGACGTCGATCGGGCGGGGCGCCACGGCCGGCTCCGCCGCATTGAACCGCATCTCCCTCAACCCGCCGGTGTCCAGCGCCTCGAGCTCGGGGATGCGGATCTCGCCCTCCGGCCGCCCCAGCAGCCGCTCGTAGTAGACGTAGCGGCGAACGGCGTTGGCCATCGACAGCTCCACCCCCTCCCGCGCCTTGCGGGCCTCCTGGAGCTGCCCGTAGCGCACCGTCTCGGCCAGCCCCATCACCACGCGCTCGTGGCGGGCGCGGAGGGCGGCGAGGGCCTCGTTGTCTTCCTTCTCCACCGCGGCCAGCAGGGCGCTTCCCAACGCCTTGACTTCATGGCAGATCTCGGCCGCCTTCTGCAGCAGGAACCCGAAGCGCACCAGGGGGAGCGGCTGGTCGGCCCCGCGCACGGCGGCGCCCACGTCTACCCCCGCGGCCACGGCGCGCGCCAGCAGCGCGGGGTCGATGGGCGGCTCGAAGAGGGGGAGCTGGCGGAAGGCGCCCTGGAAGTTGAGGCTGTTGCGGATCTTGAACAGCCGGTCGGCCACGGTGTCCCAGTAGCCGACGAGCCGGTCGTTGCGCGGCACGCAGAAATAGAGGGTGGAAAGGCCGCGCAGCGTGCGCAGCCGCCCGGCGTCGCCGCCGCCGCCGGCGTGCGGAAGGGGCGCCGCGTCGAAAGGGATGTCGGTTTCCAGCTCGCGCAGGGCGTTGCCGAAGGCGTCGAGGTCGTCGCGCAGCTGGGCGTAGCTCTGCGCGCCCACGGTTCCCTTGCGCGGCACGGCCTGTGGGCGCGGCCCCAGCAGGTTGGCGGCGAGAACGTACAGCTGCGTCGCCTCGTTGATGCTTTCGCCCGTGTCCTCGCGAAAGAGGGCGTCTCCCCAGGCGACCAGGTTGTCCAGGTACGCCATCACCGTTTTGTACATGTACGCCCACGGGCGGTGCCGGGCGACCACGTGGGGGCGGAACGGAGCGTTGCGCCAGGCCTGGATGCTCCGCAGGGTTTCTTCGCGCAGCGCGGGGTCGGTGCCGGCGGAAAGGTTGGCGAGCACCTCCTCGATCTGCCGCACGTCGGCGCGCTGGAACGGCTTCACCTTCCAGAAGCGCTCGGGCGTGGGCCCGTCGCTGTCGTCCGTGGGGTCGAAGATGTAGTGGAACCAGCGCTGCGCCTCGTCGAACCGCCCGTTCTTGCTCAGGTGCACGGCGATGGTGAACGGCACGTGGAAGAACAGTTCCCAGTTGTACACGGCGTACCCGCCGCCCGTGGAGAAGTCCAGCTCCTTGGCCGGCCAGTGCCGCTCGTCTACCTGCGCGGGGTCGGGGTCGTAGCGCGAGGGCGTAAAGAGCGGCTCGTAGAAGGCGAGCCGGGGCGCGGCCGCCGGGAGCCGCACGGCCGTGGCGGCGGCAAGGGTGGCGCGGGTGCCGTCCGCGCGCGACACGCGGGCGCCCTGCGGCAGGGTGGCGGCCACGGGGGGCGGCTGCGTCACCGCCGCCCCCGTGTCGCGCCGCGTCAGGCGGCCGCCGGCCAGGCGCACCGCGGTGCCGTCGGCCAGGGTGAGCCGGGCGCCGTCCCCCAGCCGCACCTCTTCGCCTGCCTCCAGGGTGACGCCCGTGTCGTCCGCCCGCGTGGCGGAGGCCGCCGTGGCCAGCACGGCCGGGGTGCTGTACTCCGTGTCCGTCGCCTGCAGCCCGCGCACGGACCGTTCGATCAGCCGCTCCACCAGCCGGCCGGCGTAGGGATGAAAGTGCGTGGTGAAGCGGTAGCCCAGCTTGCGCGCGGCGAGCTTCGCCAGCGACCCGTCGCCGCCCGGCTTGCCGCCGCCGGAAAGGTCGTAGAGGATGTGGAACGAGTCGGGCATGGGGTGATCCCGGGTCGCGGGTAAGGGTGTCCGTGAGATCGTGCCGGCGGTTCAGCCGGGGATGCCGCCCTGCAGCCCCGCTTGCGCGAGCCCGCCGTGCTGGCCGATCGCCACGTCGCCGAACTGCAGCTGCACTGCCTCGCCGGCCGCCCAGTCCCGGCGCTCCAGCACCGCGTGGCGCGCGTACGGGTCCTGGGGATCGGAGGGCCCCGGCCGCAGTCCCTGGGGCACGCCGGCGTAGACCTGGACCTCGCGAGTGGCCGCCGCGGACGGGAGCTTGTCGCCGGTGCTGAAGCCCTCGAACGCGGCGAGCGGCACCTCAGCCAGGGCGGGCTCCACGAAGAAGGTGTGCTGGTCGTCCTGGTAGAAGAACGGCCGTACCCGGTTCTCCTCGGGCGTGGACTCCGGGTCCATCGTGTTGCCGCTGAGCGCCAGCGAGAAGGTGCCGCCCCGCCGCAGGATGGGGAGGGTGCGCGTCCCGTCCGGGGGCGGCCGGTCCGCGCGCCGGTATGACGGCATCACCTTCAGCGCCCCCGTTCCGCGGAGACGGGTGCCGGCGGCCGAGAGGTCCGGGTAGGGTACCAGGCCGTGAACATGCACCCCGTCGATCACGAGCGGCCGCCCGTTCTTGCTCACCACTCGGAAGGCGCAACGGATGGGGGTACCCAGCTCGATGCGCACGGCGCGCTCCTCCCCGTCTTCCATCTCCTTCGCGACGAACAGCAGCACCTCGCGGCGGTCGAACCCGCGGCCCACCCGCGCGCGCATCGGCTCGCCGAAGCCGCCGGAGCTGCGGCCCGTCCACGCGCCTTGGAAGTACTCGGCCCAGTTCAGCTGGATGTCCACGTACATCTGCACGAGCGAGCCGGATCTCTCCTCGGCGAGCGCACGGGGGCTGCTGTCGGCGCTGCTTTGCGGCTGCGCGGGCCGGTCCATGAAGGTTACCCAGAACAGGTGCAGGCGGCCGCGCCAGACCACCGCCGCCATGTGGTCGCCCTCGATCTCCACCCCCACGGCCTCCCACGGCGTCCAGGTTCCGTCCGCGTAGCGCCGATGGAAGTAGCGGTGCGGCTCGGCGTAGGTGCGGGCGATCACGTGCAGGGTGCCCGGGCCGTGGGGCGCGGTCTCCTGGTAGGTGGTGACCACCTCCAGGCGCGCGATTTCTTCCAGCCCCCGCAGGTAGCGGAAGAAGGCGTCGGCCACGGAATCTTCCGACACCTCGCCCTGCAGCAGCGCGCCTTCCAGCTCGCGGAACAGGTGCGTGCGGTCGTCGCGCAGCTCGGGCTCCAGGAAGTTCTCGGGATACAGGTAGATCTTGCGGTTGGCCTCCCACACCCGGTAGCGCTTCATCCACTGCCACTGGGCCGTGTCGATGGCGGCGGGCGGCACGTGCGGCTCCAGGCTGAGCAGGCAGCGCTGGATGAACAGCTGCACGGACGAGATGGCCAGCCGCAGCCGCGAGGTCTGGACGACGGGCTCCATCCCGGGGTCTACCAGGAAGAACTCGAAGAGCTGCTCCGGGCGCTCGAACCCCTCCGGGTGGCGGTGCAGCACGTGGGCGACCAGCGCGTCGCGCTGCAGCCGGCGCAGCTGGTCGTGGATGGGCTGGGCCGCGCGCTGCCAGCTCTGCGCCCCGTAGCGTGCCTTGACCGCGCCCCGCACGGCGCGCGCAATTCCGAAGCGCCGGTCCTGGTCCTCCGCCGTGGGCGCGCTGCGTACGACTGCCGTCCACCGGGCCACCTCGCCCACCGGTGCGCCCAGCCGCTCCACCACGCGCAGGACCTCCCACACCCGCCGCACGCCGCGCTCGTCGGCCAGCTCGCGCACCTCCACGCCGCCAGCCGTGGTCTGCACCGGGTAGCCCAGGTGCGCCACGGCCGCCCGCACGGTGTCTACGTCGCGCCGCGCAAGCTCCGCGATCCGCCGGCAGACGCCGGCCATCAAGCGCTCCGCCGCCTCCGCCGGAGGCGCGGATGCGGGCTCGGCGCGGCGGGCCGCCTGGAGGACGCCGATCAGCCCGGCGGTGCCGCCGGCCATCTCCGCCCGCAGGCGTGCATACCCCGCCAGGCGCAGGAACCGTTCGAAGAGCACGGCGGCGGACGTTCGCTCGTCGGTCCCGGCGGTGGGGAGCGCGCCCAGGTCGATGCCGCCGAAGTCGGCCGCGTGGTCGCGCAGGTAGCGCAGCTCGCCCTCGTCGATCCCCAGTCCTTCCAGCAGCTGGCCGGCCTTGGCGAGGAGCACGCGCGCGCGGCCCACGCGCTCCACGGCGGCGGACGGGGTCAGGCGCAGCCGTGACAACGGGCCCCGGGGCAGGCGGTCGCTCTCCACCAGCAGCGTGGCGGCGCCGTCTACCAGGGCGCCTGCCTGGAAGGTGAAGGCGTAGGAGACGCCGGGGCGCAGCTCCACGAAGCCGCTGATCTCCTGGTCCGGGGCCGCGGCCACCCCGCGAAGAACGGGGTCGGGGAAGGCGGCCAGCCGCAGCTCCACCGCCATCCCCGCCCGGCCGGCCAGGGCAGTGAAGCGGTACGCCCCCGCATGCTCCACCTCCAGCCGCCCGTCGAAGCGTGCGCCAGTCGCACCGTCGATGCGTGCACGGTCCGTCGCCGCGGTGGCGGGCTCGGCCACGGTGCCCGTCCGGACGGCGTCGGTGGTGCCCTCGGCGTAGTAGCGCACCGTCACGCCCTCCTCCGCCGCCGCGGCGAACGCATCCAGCAGCGGCGCGGGGGTGCCGCCGCCCGGCTCCGCCAGCAGCCGCGGGTCCGTGAGCAGCGCTTCCAGCAGCGAGGGATCCGCGCGCAGGTCGGCGGCCAGGACGCGCACGGCCGCCTCGCGGGTGAGCCGCGCCCGCACCACGGGCACCAGCGCGCGCAGCACGGTACGCCGCCGCTCCCGCAGCCGCTCGTCGTTCCGCGTGACCCGCGCGCGCCGCTCGGCCTCGGCAAGGTCGTTCGGCAGGGGCTCGGCGGGGGCAAAGAGACCGTCGAAGTCGGCGGCCGTGAGGAACCCGCGCAGGGGGGTCGCCTCACGCACCAGGTTGGCGACGAAGAAGGTCCGCGCCTGCCCGCGCACGTCGTCCAGCAGCGCGCCCAGCAGGGTGGCGCCGGCGCCGCCGTGCGCGGCCACCAGGCGGTCGCGCTCCGCCTGCGCCAGCACGCCGCGGTAGGCCAGCCGCTGCATGCGCCGCACGGAATCGTACTCCACGCGCAGGGCGGGCTCGCCGGCGAACGCGGCGGGGTCCAGCGGCACGGCGGGGGCGGCCACCTCCCGCTCGGCGTGGTACCTGGCCTCCCCCGTCCACATCGCCAGAAAGGTCTCGACCTCGGGCGGCGGCAGGACGACGGCGAGCTCCTGGCGCAGCACGTCGTCGCTCAGCACCGCCGCCTCGCCGGGATCGCCAGGCGTGGGGGAATGGGGCGGCAGGGGATGCTCGGCGTGGATGCGGCGGAGTTCCGCGCCCAGCGCACGGGTGAGCGCGGCGGCGGCGTCCGGGTCCGCTCGGTAGCGGCCCACCGGGTCCGACCGGTGGGCCAGCAGGTACTCCAGGTCCTCCACCGACAGTCCGCTCTCCCGCACCTGCGCCGCGGCGTCCACGAAGCGCAACGTGTGCGCGAGCGGGTCCTCGTCGCCCGGGACGGCGGTGGGATCGGCGCGCAGGGGGAGGAAGGGGTCGATCCCGGAAAGCCGCCGCAGCGCGACCACGTCGCGGACCGGCATCTCCAGCCCCCGAGCCAGCAGGGCGTAGCGGTGCAGCAGCGAGACGCTGGCGATCGTGAGCGACGCCGTATCCGGCGTGTGCACCGTGCCGGGGAAGACGGAGGGGAGCTCGGTGGCCGGCAGGGCGCGCGCGGCGTCGGCCAGGATCTCGCGGATCTCGGTCGCCGTCAGCCCCAGCGCGCCCTGCAGGGCCGGGAGGTGGTCCCGCACCAGGGCCGGGCCGGAAAGGTACTCGCCCAGCGGATGCTCGAAAGCGGCATCCTGGTGGGGGCCGCCGGCGGCGAAGAGCTGCACGTACAGCGCGTCGCGCCCCGTGGTGGGAAGGGGGGACCAGAGGGTGAGCAGCCTGCGCCGCGCGTCCGGCCCCACCTGCAGCCGCTCCTCCAACGCCGCGAGCCGGCCCAGGTGCAGCAGCGCCGTCCGGCACGCCGCGCCGATGGTGGTCCACTCCAGCGGCCGCGCGCTCCCGGAAAGAAACAGCTGTAGCGCCCGGTCCGTCTCGTCGATGGTCCATCCC
>NZ_DATBNB010000313.1 GCF_036554565.1 Longimicrobium sp.
CCTCGCGGCGGAACACCAGGAAGTCGTACTTCAGGTTCTGGCCCACCTTCTTGACGCCCTCGTCCTCCAGCAGGTCCAGGAGCGGCTTCATGGCCTCGGAGTGGAGGTCCGGCAGGTTGCGGACGACCTCGCAAACGGGCGATCCATCCTTGCCCACGAGCGGCGTGGCGTCGCCCAGCAGCTCGCCCTGCTCCGGCCCGCGCGTGCGGTGGCGGAACGGGAGGTAGTACGCCTCCCCGGGGTTCACTCCGATGGAGATGCCGCACAGGCACGCCCGCATGGGATCGGTGTTGTCCGTTTCCGTGTCGACGGCGAACCGCCCGGCCGCGCGCGCCTGGTCCACGACGGCGCGCACCTCGTCCACCGTGGAGAGCAGCGTATAGGTGCCCGCCAGGCGGTTGGTGCGCACCTCCGGCTCCTCGGCCGGGGCCGCCCAGTCGCGGGCCAGCGTGTGGAACTCCAGGTCCAGGAACAGGTCCTTCAGCCGGGCGCGGTCGGGCTCCTGGAGCTTGATGGCCTCCAGGTCCAGCTCCACCGGCAGGTCTTCGCGGATGGTCACCAGCCGCTTGGAAAGCCGCGCGGAGTCGGCGAACGCCTCCAGCGCCTCGCGGGCCCGCTTGCTCTTGATCTCCGCCGTGTGGGCGATGATGTCTTCGATGCTGCCGTACTGCTCGATCAGCTGCACCGCCGTCTTCGGCCCGATTCCGCTGACGCCCGGCACGTTGTCGCTCGCGTCGCCGATCAGCCCCAGGTAGTCCACCACGCGGTCCGGCTTTACGCCCAGCCGCTCGTGGGCGTTGCGCTCGTCCACCCACTCCTCTTCCACGGCCGTGGGGCCGCCGCGGCCGGGGTTCAGCAGGCAGACGTGGGGGCGGATCAGCTGGTAGAAGTCCTTGTCGCCCGAAACGATCACCGCCTCCAGCCCCTGGTCCACCGCCTTGCGCGCCAGCGTGCCGATCACGTCGTCGGCCTCGTAGCCGTCCAGCTCGAGAACGGGAATGCGGAAGGCCTGCACCAGCTCGCGGATGCGCGGGATGGAAAGCGCCAGCTCGTCGGGCATCTTCTCCCGCGTGGCCTTGTACTCGGGATACATCTCCACGCGCTCGGAGTCGCCCGCGTCGAACACCATCCCCAGGTAGTCGGGCTGGTGCTTTTCCATCACCTTGATCAGGAAGCGCGCAACGCCGAACGCGGCCGAGGTGTTCTCGCCCTTGGACGACATCAGCGGGCGCGAGATCAGGGCGAAGAACGCGCGGTAGATCAGCGCGTAGCCGTCGATCAGGTACAGGCGCTCGCGGGTTTTCTCTGGCTTTTCTACGGGCATCGGGCGGGCCGGGTACAGGGGTCTTCGGGCGCCGCCAATCTACCCGCCGCGCCGCCCGTCCGACAGTCGGCGGGACCTACCGGATCACCGCCCGCCGCTCGCCCCGGTCGCGCTCCCCCAGGAACTCGCCGACGGCCGCGAGGGATTCGATGTGGTCGCAGAAGATCTTGAAGGTGGCCAGCAGGGGCACGGCGATGAAGGCGCCGGGAAGCCCCCAGATCCAGAACCAGAAGGTGAGCCCCACCAGCAGCGCCACGGGGTTCAGCGCCAGCCGGTGCCCCATCAGGGCCGGGCTGACGAAGTTGCCCTGGATGATGTTGATGCCCAGGAACACCCCCGGCACCAGCAGCGCCTGGCCGATGGTGTCGTACACGGTCAGCGCGGCCAGCGTGAGGATGGCCGTCATGATCAGCGCGCCCAGGTAGGGGATGAATTCCAGCACCACCACCATCGCGCCCCACAGCAGCGGGTTGGGCATTCCCAGCGCCCACATGGCCAGCGCCACCACCACGCCCTCGGTGAAGGTGATGGCGAAGGTGGTGAGCAGGTAGGTAGAGATGGACGCCTCGGTCTTCCGCGCGATCTCCACCGCCTTCTGCTTGTCGCGCAGGTTGGGGAGGACCTTGATGAGCTTTTGCAGGAACAGGTCGCCGGCCGCCAGCAGAAAGTACAGCAGGATCAGCACTTCCATGGCGGCGACCAGGAACTTCTGCGTGGTGCCGAAGATGCGCGCGATCAGGCTGGGCTGGCGGACGACCACTTCCTGCGCCGTTTCCGGCCCGCCCACCGCGCCCGCCGCGTCTTCTACCTGCGCCGCCGTCTGGCTCGCGCGCTCGAACGGCTTCAGCACCTCGTGGATGCGGGCCTGCGCGGTGGCGAACGTCTGCGGCGCGCTCGACGCCCACCCCTGCACCGGCCCCGAAAGCTCGTATCCCACGAACCCCACGGTGCCCAGCAGCCCCAGGATGATGAGCCCCGCGCTCACCGGCGGGCGGATCTTGAAGCGCGCCAGCGCCCGCACCAGCGGGCTGAACAGGAAGCTCAGGAGAAGCGCGACGACGATGGGCAGCAGGAAGGGCCGGGCGAAGTACAACGTGTAGAGCAGGGCCAGCACGGTGAGCGTGGTGACGCCGGCGGAGCGTCCGCGCGCGCTGTCCATCGCAGCGCCGGTCCTGCCCAGGTCCGGCGTGGGCGCGCCCTCCTCCACCGGCCGCGCCTGCGCGGTGGCATCCACGTCGGGCGTGAGCACCGAGTCTCCGCCCGGGGCGGCGGCGGATACGTCACCTGAAGGCGGTGGCGGGGACTCGCCGGGATCGTTTGTGGACATGGGCCGTGTCACAGGGGCAGAAGACCATCGATCAACAGCTGTGCAGAACTTGCGCCCCGCGCGGAGTATCGCGCCTTACGTTGATTACAGCATTGTAACTTACAAACATGTAACCAACGTTCAAGCGAAGAGTTCTGCGGCCGACAGGTGCAGGGCTTCCCCCGCAGAGATGCGCCTGTTCAAGGCCGAATCCTGTGAGCCTCGGCCGGAGAACAGGGCAAACGTAATCGGACCGGCCCGCTTCAGTTCCGCGGCGATGAGGGCGCCTCGGCGCTGCAGGGTGTCCAGGTCGGTTGATGAGACCGTTCCCCACTTGCACTCGCCCAGCAGCACTTCGCCGGCCGGGCCAAGCGCGACCACGTCTACCTCTTCCTGCCCGTCCTCCGTCCACCAGTTCCCCACCTGCACGGGCTTGAACGGCAGCCCGGGGTGGCGGCCGCGGGCGACGAACGCTCTGCACGCCTCCTCGAATACCGGGCCCATGTGCCCGTCCAGCCGCGGCTGGACCTCGGCCGTCCACAGGTCCTCCGGCGAGCGCAGCTCGGCGAAGCCGCGCGAGCGCAGATCCAGAATCACCCGGTACCAGAACACCAGGTAAGGATCCGTCACGCGGTAGCGAATCGTCTTGGGGCTCGGGTTGGGATACTGAGTGATGGGAGCCTCGCGGCGCACCACGTCCATCTCCACCAGCCAATCCAGGGGCCGCTTGAGTGACGCCGTACTCTTCCCCACGCGGCTGGAGATCTTGTTCCAGCGCGTTTCCCCCGCCGCGATCGCTTCCAGGATCGAGTAATGCACTTCGGCATCGGGAACGAAGGCATCGAACACGTGCGCGCCCTCGTCGTACAGGCGAGCGCCGGGCGCCAGCACGTGACGCGCGACGTTCTCGGCCAGTGAGAGCTCCGGCTCGATCACCGAAACCTGTCCCGGCAGGCCTCCGAAAATCCCATACATCTGCATCCGGTCGGCCGGCGACCACGCAGGAGCGAAGGCCGCGGCATCATGATACGAGAACGGCCGCACCTGGATCTGCCGCGTGCGACGGCCGAACAGCGGCTGATCGGCTTCGGTCAGCCGCCTCATCGCGCTGATGTGCGATCCACTGAGCACCAGCTTGATCCGGGAGCCGGCGAACGCGTGGTCCCATGCGTGCTGGACCAGTGACGGCAGGGCCGGGGCTGCATCGGCCAGGTAGGGGAACTCGTCCAGGACCAGCATCAGCGGCTTGCCCGCCGCGCGCTCCACCAGGTACTCGAACAGGTCCTCCCAGGGGACCGCGCCCACCCGGCGCAGCGCCGCGTCCCCGAAGTGCTCGCCGATGACGCGCGTGAGCGTCGCCAGCTGCTCCCGTTCCGTCCGCCTGGTGGCCTGGAAGTAGATGCCTTCCACCGCCGAGGCGAAGCGCGTGAGCAGAAAGCTCTTCCCCGCCCGCCGCCGCCCGATGACGATGGCCAGCTCCGGGCGCGGAGAGCGGAAACAGGCCGCCAGCTCCGCCCACTCGGCCTCACGATCGATGATGTCGCCCGGCTTCTCCATACATGCCTCTCGGACCGCAGTCACTTACATTATTGTAACTTACACGATTGTAACTTACTCCGGTGTAATCTACAAGCGTCAGAGCGCATGCGCTTTTGGGTACGAAACGAGGTCACAGAAGGTGAATCCTTCCGTGACCTCCATAACACTCCGTGTGAACCACCGCCCGCGATCAGACGCGCGGGTCCTCTGGCGGGATGGGCGGCACCCCCGAGTCGTCCGCCGCGTCCAGCGGGTCGTGCGTGACCGGCTGGTTCTCCTCGAGCGCCTTGGGCCAGATCAGCGAGGCAACCACCGAGAGCCCCAGCACGCCCGCCACCACCACCAGCGAGATGGCCACCGGAATGTGGAAGTGCAGCGCCGTCACCAGCATCTTGGCGCCGATGAACATCAGCACGATCGACAGCCCCAGCTTCAGGTAGTGGAACTTGTCGATCACCCCGGCCAGCAGGAAGTACAGCGACCGCAGGCACAGGATGGCGAACACGTTGGACGTGTACACGAGGTACGGGTCGCGCGTGACGGCGAAGATGGCGGGGATGGAATCCACCGCGAAGATCAGGTCCGTCGTTTCCACCAGCACCAGCACCACGAACAGCGGCGTCGCGGCGTTGCGCATCCGCCCGCCGATGTTCTGCCGGACGAAGAAGCTCTGCCCCTCGTACTGGCTGGTGATGGGGATGAAGCGGCGGATGAGCTTGAGCGCGGGGTTGGACTCCGGCTCCACGTCCAGCTCGTCCTGGGTGGCCATCTTGATGCCGGTGTACACCAGGAACGCGCCGAACACGTAGATGATCCAGTGGAAGCGCTCGATCAGCAGGGCGCCCGCGGCGATCATGACGCCGCGCATGACCAGGGCGCCCAGCACGCCCCAGAACAGCACCCGGTGCTGGTACTGCGGAGGCACCCGGAAGTACGCGAAGATCAGGACGAAGACGAAGATGTTGTCGACCGACAGCGCCAGCTCGATCAGGTAGCCCGTCAGGAACTCCAGCGCCTTCTGCTTGCCCTCGACGCCCTCGACGGGCAGGTATCCCGTCCAGATGGCCCCGGCGAAGATCAACGCCAGCGCCGCGGTCATCGCCGCGAAAATGCCCGCTTCGCGCACCTTTACCACGTGCGCCTTGCGGTTCAGCACGCCCAGGTCGATCGCCAGGATGACGAACACCAGGAGCGTGAACCCTCCGTATGCCAGAACGTCTCTGCTCAAGCCTGCCTCCGGTGCGGCGCCGCGATGGTCGCGGCGCGAAGTTCGGTTACGCGCACGAAAAGGGGCGAAACCCTCGTCCCGGACCCGGCCGCGCGTGCGGCACGTTCCCGTGCGACGAAGGTCTCGCCCTGACGGCGGGCGCCCGCGGCGCCCTGCGTCCCAACCGGACCGTGCGGGCTGCCCCGCAGTCTTGACGATCCGGCCGCCGGCTGTCTCGCCGGTGAGCTACTCCCCTTCCTGAGTGCGGAAGCTATCCGGCAATTCCCCTGCCGTCAACGCAAAGGCCTTCCGAGCCCGCCTTTCCATCACGCTTGACTTCCCATTCGCCATCCTTTATTTAGATGATCGTCTAATAGACGTTCGTCTAAGCGACGGCCACGACCCGCGACCGCTCCAGGCACCGATGCTCGATGAAACGCTGCGCGCGCTGGGCGACCCCACCCGCAGGGAAATCCTGCGGGTGCTGCGCGCGGGCGACCTGACGGCGGGCGACATCTCGGGGCGGTTTCCCATGACGGCGGCCTCGGTGTCGCACCACCTGTCCGTGCTCAAGGAGGCGGGGCTGGTGAAGTCCGAACGCAACGGGCGCAACCTGGTGTACTCGCTGGAAACCACGGTCTTCCAGGAGTTCCTTCAGCAGATGCTGGATCTTTTCGGCAAGGGAGACGAACGATGAGAACTCGCTGGCTCGCCCCGGCCGTTGCGCTGGCCATGTGGGCGTTCGCGCTGGCCGTGTTCGCGCGGCTGCCCGCGATGGTGCCGTCGCACGTGAACCTGGCGGGCGAGGTGGACGGCTGGCTGCCGCGCTCGTACGGCGCGTTCCTCCCCGCCTTCATCGCCACCGCGATGGTCGTTCTGACGCACCTGGTGCCCCGCATCGATCCGCGCGGGTCGAACGTGGAGAAGTTCCAGGGCGACTGGCGGCTGCTGCTGAACCTGATCGTGCTGTTCTTCGCCGTCGTGGAGCTCACCACGCTGGGCTACGCGCTCGGCTGGCCGGTTGACCTGGGGCGGGCCAGCCTGGTGTCGGTGGCGCTGCTGTTCGTGGGTATGGGCAACTACCTGCCTCGGGTGCGCAGCAACTGGTTCATGGGCATCCGCACCCCGTGGACGATGGACAACGAGCGGGTCTGGCGCGCCACGCACCGCGTCGGTGGCCGCACCTTCGTCGCGGCGGGGCTGATGCTGGGCATCGCCGCCCTGCTGCCGGAGGGCGCCAGGCCGGGGCTGACGCTCGCCTCCATCGCCGTCGCGGTGGTGATCCCCCTCGTCTACTCGTACGTGGCGTGGCGGCGCGACATGGCCGGCCGTCCGCTCTGAACCTGCGTCTCTCCTACCATGACTTCGATGAACGGACGGATGATGGCGGTCCGCGTGATGGCGGCGCTGGTAAGCCTGCTGATCGCAGCCTCTGCCGCGGATGCGCAGACGCCGGAGCAGGACGCGGTGCGGGCGATGGAAGCTTGGACGAAGCTGGTGGATGAAGGCCGGTACGACGAGGCGTGGCGGCAGGCCGCGCCGGCCGTGCAGGAACACGTTCCGCTGCCGGCGTGGGAGGCCAGCCTGCGCGGAGCACGAGGCAGCCTGGGCACGGTGTCAGGACGCGTGCTGGAGTCGGCCGAGGTGATATCCGCCCCGCCGGGCGCACCCGCGGGCGAGTGGGTGCGCGTGCGGTTCGTG
>NZ_DATBNB010000314.1 GCF_036554565.1 Longimicrobium sp.
GGGTGGTGGGCCGGAAGTAGATGTGGAGGTTGGAGAGGATGCCCACCAGGATGATGGCCGCGCCCACCAGCACCAGCAGCCAGCCCACGGCCGAGCGCCCGTTGAAGAACAGCATCCCGATTCCCACGAGCAGCGGGATCAGCGTCAGCCCGAAGGCGTTGTAGCCCCCCACCCGCCAGAACCCGCTGCTCACCTCCACCTGCGATGTCAGCAGGTACGCGCCCGCGAACGCCATCGTCAGCCCGATGATGAATTCCAGCACGCCGCCCGGGGTGCCGCCCGCGCCGCGGGTCCGCTCGAGTTCAGTCACGGCTGTTCCTTTGTGCTCGGGTGGGGAGGTTCGGCGGGAACCATAGTATCAGCGTTCCCACGCTCCGATGCAACGGGAGATGCGCGCATGCAGAACGGGCGCGGCCCCAAGTTGTTTCGCCGCAGGCACAAGCGAAGAGGGCGGCCCCCTGTCGCGGGACCGCCCTCGTCATCTTCCCGTCCGCGGCGCCTTACTGGGCAGTGACGCGCACCGCGCTGCGGAAGGCGGCCTCGCTTACCGTGCGCGTCTGCGCGTTGGCGCTGTTCAGCCACGCATCGGCATTCAGGTTGATGAGAATGCGCGACGTGGCGTCGGCCGACACCGTGACGTTAGCATCGCGCTCCACCACCACCTGCCCGTCTGACTCCAGGTTCACCGCCACACTCCCCGACAGGAGCCCCGTGCTTACTGCGAGCGAGCCGGACAGGGTGGCGTCCACGTCCTCGAAGATCACTCGGATACGCGAGTAGCTGCCCGCCTCTACCCGGCCGCGCGCCACCGTCTCCGCTTCGCCGTGCCCCGACGCGGCGACAGAGCCGGCCGCACGGCTGGCTTCCGTTACTTCCAGCCACCCACTGGTGCTGCTGTAGACGTACACACGCGCCTGGAAGTCGATGGTTCCCTCCGCGGTGGTGTGCGAGTAGCGAGGGCCGTCCGCCTCCGCGACCGACTGCGAGCCGGCCGTGGGATCGTCACCGCGCGCCAGCACCTGCACGTTGCTGTCGCCGCTGCCGGCGGGGTTGTCGCACGCGCCCAGGAACAGGGCCAGCGCCGCTGCGGCGATTGACAGGGTCGTCTTCTTCATGATGTTGCTCCGTGTGCATCCGGGTATCGTCCGCCGGCACCGTGCCGGCTGCTTGGCCTCCGATAAGGCAGGCGGCGGACCGAAGGGAAATTCCGCGTGGTTGCTGGACTTTCGCCGGGTCCTTCCTCCAGCGATGCGCCTGCTTGCCGATTTTTGTGACATGACTACGACAGGAGAGTGTCACATTTTGCAATCGCGGATGCGTGGCGGGCAGGAGTTGGGCGTGGAGTTCCGCGAGGGGAGCAAGGGGGGAGCGTCCAACCGGGCGCGAGATCGGCGGTTGAAACGGCGTCTGGAACGTCACGAAGTCCGCCTTCGCGGACTGCAGGCGTAGTCGAGTGCGCGCCCCCGGACGGCGCGCGGCCGCTGACTGATCCTCCGCCGAACTCGTATCAAATTGCCGCTTCTTGCGGCGCACTGCCACAAAAACCGGCAGTCCCGCCCCCTGTGGCGGAACGCCGGATCGAGCGGAACGTGAGCATACACAACGCTTTTCTCTATCACCACGACACGGAACGGGGCGTGCCCTCACCATTGTGCGGGACCTCGGCTACGGGAGGCGATTGGATTCTACGCGTTCCGGCGGGGTGGAGATGGCGGCAGTGGGGGAAGAACTGCGGCGCATGTGTGCTGCGCTGTGACGACCAACAGGGGCGGACGGACGTATGAGGATGATCGCGAGCGCGTCGGCGCTCCTACTGGGATTGCTCGCCATGGGATGCAACGGCGAGCTGGTGGGCGGGGGAGCCCGCGAAGTGAACGCCGTCGCAACGGGTGACGGTACCGCAAGCGCATCGCCGTCCATGGCTCCCGCGCTCAGGCAGGCGCTCACGCCCGGCGGAACGGCGTCGTTCCAGTCGGCGGGGATCAGCGGCACGGTGAGCTTCACCGCACGGGTGGAGCTCGTGCGCGGGAACTCGTCCGTGGCTCTGCAGCCCGATCCCGCATCCGCCACGGCGCGAGCGGACGGCCGCGACACCATGCACGTCGCCGAGCGCGAGGTGCCGCGCGAACGGTATGGCGTAGCCCGCGTCACCTTCTCATCCGTCACCGCCAACGTGGTTAGCGGACTGCACATCGGCGGGGCCACACTCACCGGGCGCGTGGACGTGGGGATTCCGGTCGGCCAGGGCGTGGTGGTGGAGTTGCCCGTGGACTTGGGCGGCGCGAACGAGGACGCGACGCTCCTCATCGACCTGGACGCCTCCACCTGGCTGGCGGCCGCGGACCCGGTGACGCGCATCGTCCCGGCGAGCGCGTTCCGCGGGGCGGTGAAGCTTCGCGGACGGTAGCTGCCGCCGGGCGGAAACTGCATGACTCACGCAGAGGCCCTGCGGTAGTCAGGATGTACGAAACGCCAAACGCCCGCCCTGATCACGAGGATCAGGGCGAGCGTTCGGAATAAACAGGCCGGCGGCGCCGTACTCTCCCACCGGGTGGCCCCGGCAGTACCATCCGCGCAGCGGGTTTTCACTTCCGAGTTCGGGATGGG
>NZ_DATBNB010000315.1 GCF_036554565.1 Longimicrobium sp.
CTTCCCCCGCAAACTGCCGCGGGGGAAGGGAGCCAGTCTGGTGCACTACCAAGCGGGGTTGCGGCAGCGGTCACCCGGGCAGAAGCTGCACCTTCGGGGCGTCTCGACAGAGGCCGGCGCATCCCCCGGCTGCCCTCACCCCCGGCCCCTCTCCCGCAAGCGGGAGAGGGGAGAATTCGACCGCGGTTCGGCAGGTAGTGGTGTGGATGCTACCTGGGATAGCGGCGGCTCCAGGCGGTGACGTTGTATCCGATGAACCCGCCGGTGAGGGTGCCGCCGAGAACGCCCGTGAGCGCCGCGACCGCCGCGATCTGGTAGGGCTCGCTCCCGCAGCCGTTCGGCTGCTCGCAGAGGCCGTGGCCCGCCGCCAACCCGAGCAGCCCCAGCACCACACCTCCGCCCACGGCCCCGATGGCAGCCCCCCGCCCCGTCGCACGGCGCCGCAGCCACACGGTGTCGATCTGCACCAGCTCGATCGCCCGCTCCTCGCCGGCGGAGGTCACGATCAGCCTGCCATCCCGCACGCCCCCGCAACGGCCCTGTAGCAAACTGTCACCCGCCGCGACCCGGACCCGCGCGCCCGGACAGGCGGTCCACACCGCCGTGGTGATGCGTGCCGTGTCCGCCTGCTGCGCCGCAGCGGGTCGCGCCCTGAAGATGGCGACCGTGGCCAGCAGGAGCGCAATGCGGAGGGTCCGAACGGCGGCGAGCTTCATCGGGAGGATCAGGGATGAAGAAGAAAGGCGAGCAGGGCGCCGTAGAGCGCGCCGACCAGCACCTCCAGCGGTGTGTGGCCCAGCAGCTCCGCCAGGCGCTCGCTGTCGATGGTGTGGTGGTGGCGCAGGTCGTCCACCAGGCGGTTGAGGGCGCGGGCCTGGTTGCCCGCCGCGCGTCGGATGCCCGTGGCATCGTACATCACCACGAACGAGAAGAATGCGACCGCCCCGAACAGCGGCGTGTTCCATCCGTGGCCGATCCCCACCGCTGTCGACAGCGCCGTCACCGACGCCGAGTGGGCGGACGGCATACCGCCTGTCCCGATCAGCCGCGTAAAGTCCGGGCGGCGGCGGGTGAGGAACGCGCGGACGAACTTGAAGCCCTGCGTCGTGAGCATGGCCAGCAGCGCCAGGGCGAGCGGCGGGTTCCACGATACGGCGGGCCCGAAGAACTCGCGCAACTCGTTCACCGGTCGCGCTCCAGCACGTACGCCGCCAGCGCCTCCAGCTCCGGCGAGCGGATCCCCGCCCCGCGCAATGCGGCCAGGGCCCGCGTCACCCGCTCGCGCGCCATCTCCCGCGCCCGCTCCAGGCCAAAGAGCGAGGGATACGTCGCCTTGCCGGCCTCCGCGTCCTTGCCCGGCGTTTTCCCCAGCGCGTCGTTGCTGGCGGTGACGTCCAGCACGTCGTCGACGATCTGGAACGCCAGCCCGAGCTCGCGCCCGTACTCCGTCAGCGCCTCCAGGCGGGCAGCATCCGCCCCCGCCGCCAGCGCGCCGATGCGCAGCGACGCCGCGAGCAGCGCGCCGGTCTTGTGGCGGTGGATGCGCTCCAGGCCGTCCGCATCCACCTCTCCCGCCACCTCGCCCTCCAGGTCCAGCAGCTGGCCGCCCACCATCCCCAGTGCGCCGCCCGCCCGGCAGAGCTCGCGGGCCAGCCGTCCGCGCGCTGGCGCATCCAGTTCCAACTCGCGCGCCGCATCGTCCATCACCCGAACGGCCGCGGGGATCAGCGCGGCGCCGGCGAGCAGCGCCGCGCCGGGGGTGAAGGTGACGTGAACCGTCGGGCGGCCGCGGCGCAGCGCGTCGTCGTCCATGCTGGGAAGGTCGTCGTGCACCAGCGAGTAGGTGTGCACGATCTCCAGCGCGCACCCCAGTCGGTACACGGCGTCCGGCGCCTCTCCCGGGCGGACGATGCGCCAGGCGGATACGCAGAGGATGGGGCGCAGGCGCTTGCCCGGGGTGCCGAGCGCGTACAGCACGGGATTGCCAAGGGCCGCCGGCGCGCCCTCCGCCAGCGTGGGGGCGAGGCCGTTCAGCGCGGCGTTGATGAGCTCCCGCTCGCGCTCCAGGAACGCGCCGAGGTCGACGTCCACGGCGGCATCCGTCCGGGAATCCGTCACGGCTGCTCGGGCACGTCTTCGAAGCGGTGGCCACCCTTGCCGTCGTCCAGCAGCTGGCGGATGCGGTGGTCGGCGCCCTCCAGGACGCCCTCGGCGTGGCGGAGCAGGCGGACGCCCTCCTCGAACAGCGCGAGGGAGTCGTCCAGCTCCAGCGACTCGCCCTCGATGCGGCCCACGATCTCGTTCAGCCGGTTCAAGGCGGCTTCGAAGCTGGGATTCTCGTGCGTCGGGCTTTCCATCATCACCACCGATGCTCTCCTTCGTTCGCCTGCATGGTCCGGGTGCGGGAAGAATACGGCCCCGCACCCCGCGGTTCCAGTCCATGCAGCCCGGCCCGATGCAAAAACGCGGAGGACGCGGCGCTTCCGCCGTTCCTCCGCGTCCTCCGCGCCTCCGCGTGACCCATCCCCGGCGATCCGGAGATCAGCTGACGAACACGCCCTGCGCGCGGAGCTTCTTCACCAGCGCGTTGCGGTCCTTGGTCGTCGCCCCGGGCAGCTCCAGCACCGTGTCGGTGATGGCGCGAACCTGCTTTCCGGCCGCGGACATGGCCCGCGCGGCCGTCTCGGCGTCCGGGCATTCCAGCAGCAGCGTGGGACGAAGCTGAACCCGGCGGACGGCGCCCAGCCAGTCGCTCACCTGTCGCTCCACGTTGGCGGGAAGCGCACGCGACGACGCGGCGCGCAGGGTGTCGAGCAGCTGCGCGGGGCCGATCCCGCTCTCCGCCGCGGCCAGGACGGAGGCGCGCGTCAGGCGGAACATCACCCCCGGCCCGGTGCCCACGCGCTGGGCCAGCCGCGTGAACTGCGCCTCCAGCCGCGGATCGGCGGCCAGGAACACGACGTCGAAGTTGGGCTGCACGATCACCTCGGCCTGGACCTCCGTGCCGTACTCGAACGTCTTCGCCCCACCGAGCAGGTAGCGCCCGGCGTCGGTCAGCACGAAGGTCAGCCAGCCGTCGGCGGTACGGCCCAGGCGCGCTCCGCCCAGCGGCGCCAGGCGGTTGTTGAGGAACTCCAGCAGGATCTGCCCCCACAAACGTTCCCAGTCGTTCCGCGTCGGGCGGCGGGCCTGCCACGCGATCCGCAGCGGGGTGCCTTCGCGCAGGGCGGCGAGGAACGGGTTCTCCGTCTCGGAGGCGTACGCCAGGAAGTCGACGATGCGCACGGGTTCGCCGGGAAGGGCCAGGAACGAGTCCGTCAGCCACTTCCGCAGGTCCAGCGTCTTGGGAAGGTCGGCGCTGAGCCGCACCGGAAAGAACTCCACCCCCTCCTCTTCGTGGTACCAGGTGCTCGGCCGGCGCGCCTTGGACGTGCGAATGCGGTCCACCAGTGCGGCGAGCCGGTCGCGCGTGGAGCCGGAAAGCCAGGCCATCCCCGCTTTCGTGGGTTTCAGCGACAGGTCGTGACCGGACCGGCCGGTTCGGTGAGCATACCCGGCCAGCAGCAGCACCTCGGCAGCGTGCTCCACTCGCTTCTCGGCCTGGAGAGAATCGATCCCCATCCAGTCCGGAACGGTGATCAGCCGCTCCTCGATGGCCTTGCGGGCCGCCGCGAAGATGGTCTGGTCGCTGCCGCGCAGCCGGATGGGCTCACCCGCGGCCTGCGCCAGCACCGCGGTCATGTCTTCCATCAGCCACGCGGCCTCGAAGCTTTCCGCCGGCTCCACCGGTTCCGGCCGCTCCGGCGGCGGTGCGCCCAGCCGCGCCCGCACCTGGGGCCACACCCACACCACGGGCTCGGACTCCAGCCCGCGGAGGGAGAGAAAGACGAGCAGGTAGCGCAACGCGGCTTCCAGCCCCATCGCCACGTCCATGGCCGGCAGATCGGGCACGTGCTCGCCCAGGCTCGCCAGCGGAACCGGCGCGGGCGCGGCCAGCAGGCTTTCGACCACCCGGCGCGTGGCCACCCAGGAGCGGTCATCGTCGAACCGCCGGCGCTCGCTCCTGGCCGCGTGCGCCGACTCCCACGCCATCGCCGCCTTCCGCGTATCGGCCGCAAGGAAGCTTTCGGCCCACTCCACGGAGGTGACCATGTGCGTCAGGTCGGCGCGGTCGGCGGCGAGGTTCCACCCTCGCGACCCGGAGGTCGCGTGCATCTCCTCCGGCGTGAAGTGCTCCTCCACGTATCCCATCAGCGCGCCGGGCGTGGGATCGTCCCACAGCCGGCGCCGGTCGGCCGCGCGCAGCGCCGTGTGCAGCACCCGGACGGCATCCGCCGGGACCACGGTGGCCCCGGAGCCCTTCGGAACGACGAACCCCGAATCCAGCAGCTCACCGCCGTAGGGACCGAGCGCCGTGGGACCGGCGCCCTGGGACGGCCGCATCGCCAGCACCACCCGGCGGGCGCCGGGCGAAAGGACCAGGTAGCGGGGGAGCTGGTCCAGGGCCTCGCTCCAGTCGGCGGGAAAGTACTTCACCGCAGCACCTCGTCCGCGTCGGCGATGTGGTACTCGTATCCCTGCTCGCACAGGAACAGCTGGCGGTTCATCGCGAACTCCTGTTCCACGGTTTCGTGCGAGACCAGCGTGTAGAAGTGCGCCTGGTTGCCGCCCGACTTGGGCCGGAGGATGCGCCCCAGCCGCTGCGCCTCTTCCTGCCGCGAGCCGAAGGTGCCGGAAACCTGGATGGCCAGCGACGCATCCGGCAGGTCCACGGCGAAGTTGGCCACCTTGGAGACGGCCAGCACGGGGATCTTTCCGTCGCGGAAGTCCTCGTAGATGCGGTCGCGCTTCGCCTGCCCGGTGGACCCCGTGAGGATGGGCACGTCCAGGTCGCGCGCGATCTCCTTCAGCTGGTCCAGGTACATGCCGATGACCAGCGCCGGCTCGCCCTCGTGCTGCTGCAGGATGGCGCGCACCACCTCGGCCTTGGCGGGGTTCTCGGAGGCGATGCGGAACTTTTCCCGCTGGCCGGCGACGGCGTATTCCATCCGCACGTCGCGCGGCATGGGAACGCGCACCTCGGTGCAGGTGGCGCTCGCGATCCACCCCTGCCCTTCCAGCACCTTCCACGGCACGTCGGCCTTCTTGGGGCCGATCAGCGCGAACACGTCGTCTTCGTGGCCGTCCTCGCGCACCAGCGTGGCCGTAAGCCCCAGCCGGCGGCGCGCCTGCAGCCCGGCGGTCACCTGGAAGACGGGCGCGGGAAGCAGGTGCACCTCGTCGTACACGATCAGCCCCCAGTCGCGCTCGTCGAACAGCTTCAGGTGCGTGAAATCCGCCTCCTTGCCGTTGCGGTGCGTGAGGATCTGGTACGTGGCCACGGTCACCGGCCGCACCTCCTTGGTGCCGCCGCTGTACTCGCCCACCTGGTCCTCGTGCAGCGACGTCTTGTCCAGCAGCTCCCTCACCCACTGGCGGACGGAGGTCACGCTCGTCGTCAGGATGAGGGTCGATGCGCCCACCTGCGCCATGGCGGCCATCCCCACGATGGTCTTGCCCGCGCCGCAGGGAAGCACCACCACCCCCGATCCGCCACGGGCCGTGCCCGATGCATGGAAAGCCGCCGCCGCGCTCTGCTGGTACTCGCGAAGCCCGAACTCCATTCCACCGCGGGTCACGGAACGGAGATCGATGGCCAGCGGCTCGCCCGCGGTGTACCCCGCCAGGTCCTCGGCGGGATAGCCCGCCTTCACCAGCTCCTGCTTCAGCCGTCCGCGGTCGTCGGGGTACACGCGAAACGCCGTCGCCGAGAGCCGCTCCCCCAGCAGCGCCGCCACCCGGGCGCGTCGCGACACCTCTTCCATCAGGAGATCGTCCGCCGCTTCCAGCACCAGCCCGTCCGCATCTCGGCGCAGCGTCAGCCGCCCGTACCGCGAGGCCAGGTCGCGAACGGACGTTTCTACGTGCGCCGGAACGGGATACTTGGATAGGTCGCGCAGGGTGGCTGTGATGTCGTCCGCGTCCACGCCCACGGAGCACGCGTTCCACACCGAGAGCGGGCTGACGCGGTAGGTGTGGATGTGCTCGGGCGACTTCACCAGCTCCGCGAAGCGCGCAAGCCGGTCGCGGGCTTCGGGATAGCGCGGATTGTCGACCTCCACCAGCACGGTGTGGTCGCCCTGCACGATCAGCGGGTTTTCGGGGCGGTACGCGGTCATCGAGGGTACGTCGATGGATCAGGAACAACACGGCGAGCACGAGGATGCACGAATCCCGTCCGGCGCACAAGTGCACGCCGTAAACGAAGTCCGTCGTGCCCTCGGGATCGGATCAAGCGGCTGGATCTGCTTGCACGCGGGCGTGGACGGAGCCGTCCGCCAGGCGTAGGCGGAACTCCTGGCCGGGGCGGAAGTCGGCCACGCCGCGCAGCACGCGGCCGGAGGGGTCCAGCGGAACGGCGAAGCCGCGGGCAAGCGTCGACAACGGGGAGAGGGCGTGCAAGCGTCCGGCGATCCCCGCCACGCGCTCGCGCCGCCCGGCGACGATGCGCTCCCCCGCGTCGTGCAGGTCCAGCCGCGCCTCGAACAGGCTTTCGCGGCCGTTCTCCACCCGCTCGCGCGTGCAGCGCAGCATCCGCTCGCGCAGGTCCGCCAGCCCACGGGCGAGGGCCACGCGATCGGGGACGGCGGCCTCGGCGGCGGCGGAGGGGGTGGGGGCGCGCAGGTCCGCCACCAGGTCGGCGATGGTGAAGTCCGTTTCGTGGCCCACCGCGGAGATCACGGGCACGGGCGATTCGGCGATGGCGCGCGCCACCGCCTCTTCGTTGAAGGCCCACAGGTCCTCGGTGGATCCCCCGCCCCGCCCCACGATCAGCACGTCGGCGCAGCCCGCGCGGGCGATCAGGTGGATGGCGCGCGCCACTTCCTCCGCCGCGCCCTCACCCTGCACGCGCGCGGCGGAAAGGACGATGCGGGTCCACGGCGCGCGGCGGCGGATGACGGAAGCGATGTCGTGGAGCGCCGCGCCCGCGGACGAGGTGACCACGCCGACGCACGCCGGATACGGCGGCAGCGCACGCTTGCGGAGGGGCGAGGTGAGCCCCTCCACCTCCAGCTTGATCCGCAGCTTGTCGAACGCCAGCTTCCACAGCCCCTCGCCCGTGGCCTCCAGCTCGGCGACGGACAGCTGGAACTCCCCGCGGCCCTCGTAGATGGTCAGCCGCCCCAGGGCGCGCACCTCCATCCCCTCGGTGGGCTGCGTGGGAAGGCGCCGCGCATCGTCGCGCCACATCACGCAGCGGATCTGCGAGCCGGCGTCGCGCAGGGTGAAGTAGCAGTGCCCGGAGCGCGCCTTGGTGAAGTTGCTCACCTCGCCCGACACCCACAGCGCCGGGAACATCCCCTCGATCAGGTGCCGCGCCGCCGCGTTCAGGGTAGACGGGGTCCATCCCCCCTCCGGCGCGCGGCGGGGGGATGGACGCGCGAAATCGGACGCGTCGTCGTCCAGGAACCCCGCGTCGGCCTGGCGGGCGGCTACGCGGCGCGCCACGTCCTCGTTGGCCGTCTCGTTCAGCCCCGGCTTCTTCTCCGCCGCGGCGGAGCTGAAGAGGTCCCAGCTCACCGTGCCCCCGCCGGCTTGCGGGCATTCCGCCGCTCGTGCGCGCGCAGCGCCGCGGTGGATGCGTTGCGCAGCAGCATGGCGATGGTCATCGGCCCCACGCCGCCGGGGACGGGCGTAATGGCGGAGGCCTTTTCCGACACGGCCTGGAAGTCCACGTCGCCATGCAGCGTGTAGCCCTTGGGCGATGAGGGATCGTCCACGCGGGTGACGCCCACGTCTATGACCACCGCGCCGGGCTTCACCATGTCGCCCGTGATCAGCCCCGGCTTGCCGACGGCGACCACCAGGATGTCGGCCATCCTCGTATGCTGCCCCAGGTCGGCCGTGTGGCGGTGGCAGAGGGTGACGGTGGCGTTCGGCCCCGGCGCCATCAGCAGCGAAGCCAGCGGCTTGCTGACGATCAGGCTGCGGCCGACGATCACCACGTGCTTGCCGTGGGTGTCGATGCGCTCACGCCGCAGCAGCTCCATGATCCCCTCGGGCGTGGCGGGAACGAACCCGGTGGGATCGCCCACGAAGGCGCGGCCCACGTTGGTGGGGTGAAAGCCGTCCACGTCCTTGGCGGGGCTCACCCGCTCCAGGAACATCTTGCTGTTCAGGTGCGGCGGCAGGGGGAGCTGCACCAGGATGCCGTGGATGTCGGGATCGGCGTTCAGGCCGTCGATGGTGCCCGTCAGCTCGTCGGCAGACGTTTCGGCCGGCAGGTGAAGGACGCGCGAGAGCATGCCGGCCTCCTGGCACGCCCGCGCCTTGCTGCGCACGTACACCTCGCTGGCGGGATCGGCGCCCACCAGCACCACCGCCAGCCCGGGAACCGTGCCCGCCGCGCGAAGCTGCGCTACCTCGGCGGCCACCTCGGCGCGGATGTCGCGCGCGATGGCTGCCCCGTCGATGATCCTGGCCACGCTATTTCTTCTTGAATTCGCCCTGGAGCACGCGCTCGTAGGGAACGTTCACCCGCTCGATGGACCTCGCAAGCCCGGTTGCCGGATCGATCTCGACCACGGCGCCCTGCAGCGTCAGGTCACCGTCCGCCGGCTGCAGCCGCTCGCCGCGGGTAAGGGTCAGCTGGCGTTCCACGGACAGCTCCCACTTCATCCCGATGATGCCGTCCATGCCCCCGGTCATCCCCAGGTCGGTGATGCGGGCCGTGCCCTTGGGAAGGATGCGCTCATCGGCGGTCTGCACGTGGGTGTGCGTGCCAACGACGGCGGCCACGCGGCCGTCCAGGTAGCGCGCGAACGCCTGCTTTTCGCTCGTCGCCTCCGCGTGGAACTCCACTACGACCACGTCCGCCTGCCCCATCAATTCCGCCAGCAGCGCGTCGGCGGCGCGAAAGGGATCGTCGATGGGCGACATGAAGGTGCGCCCCTGCAGGTCGAGCACCGCCACGCGTATGCCGTTGCTCTCCACGACGACGGAGCCGCGGCCCGGGTTGCCGGGCGGATAGTTGTGCGGGCGGAGCAGCCGCGGCTCGGTCTTGAGCAGGGGCAGGATTTCCTTTTTGTCCCACACGTGGTTGCCGGTGGTGATCACGTCGACGCCCACGTCCAGGAACTCGCGGACGATTTCCGGCGTGATGCCGAAGCCGCCCGCGGAGTTCTCGCCGTTGGCCACGACGAGATCGGCGTTCACGTCCTTGCGAACGAGACGCACCAGTTGCGTAAGCGTACGCCGCCCCGGCGAGCCGATGACGTCGGCCACGAAGAGAATTCTCACCTGTGCTTCGTTCTGGTTTTAGAGCCCTGCCGAGGCTTCCCTAGCCTGCACCCTCCTGGCACACCCACCGAGGCCTGTCATCCTGAGGCCCAGGCGCGCCGTGCTCGCACGCACACCATCCTACGCGGGCCGAAGGATCTAACCCGGGACACTTCTCAGCCGGGGCGCGGCAGCGGTCACCGGACCGGAGGCCACGGCGGTTCGCGACGAGGACATGGTGCGCTTCGGTCAGGCCGGCGCAATCCCCTGGCTGCCCTCTCCCCCCGGCCCCCTCTCCCGCAAGCGGGAGAGGGAGAGAACTTCGGTCGGCTTTTCGACGGGCCGCCTGCGCATGCCGCGGCAGCCCCCTCCACCCGACCCCCGTCCCCCGCTGCGCAGGGGAGGGGGAGACCTGAATCGCGCTTTGGCTGGGGCGTCGTGCGTCCCCCCGCGGATGCAGTCCGCGAAGGCGGACTTCGGGCCGTCGTTGCCGCGAATTCATTCGCCCCAGCGAGGCCCGGGCGCCCTCCTCCCCTGACGCACCCAAATCCCGAAGTGTACCCCCTCTCCCACGCTGTTGTGGCGCTGTTGTGGGAGAGGGTCGCACGCGTGTCAGCGCGGCGGGGTGAGGGCCCCTCGGCAGCCGCGGCCTCGGCCACGGTGACCGCTGCCGCGCCCTAGCTTGTACGTGTCCGCGGCTAGATCCTTCGGCCCGCAACGGTCGGCGCGCGGGCCGGTGCGGTGCGCCTGGGCCTCAGGATGACGGAGTGCCTGGACGTCTCCCAAAACGCGGCGGGGGCACGGCGAACCGTGCCCCCGCCCGGCCCCGCGGGCCGCAATCTATCGTCCGGCGCGTCAGCGCGCGAAGTCGATCGCTCGCGTCTCGCGGATCACCACCACCTTGATCTGCCCCGGGTACTGCAGCTCCGCCTCGATGCGGCGCGCCGTGTCTTCGCTCAGGCGCGTCATCTCCTCGTCCGAGACCGCCTCGGGCGTCACCATCACCCGCAGCTCGCGGCCGGCCTGGATCGCGAAGCAGCGCTCCACCCCGGGGAACGACGTGGCGATCTCCTCCAGCTTTTCCAGCCGCTTGACGTACGTTTCGAACATCTCGCGGCGGGCGCCCGGGCGCGAGCCGCTGATGGCGTCGCCCGCGGTGACCAGGAACGACTCGGGAAACAGGTGCGGCTCCTCGTCATGGTGCGCCTTGATGGCGTTCAGCACCTGCGGCGGCTCGCCGTACTTCTTGCACAGGTTGTAGCCCAGCTCCACGTGGGTGCCCTCGTGGTCGTGCGTCATTCCCTTGCCCACGTCGTGAAGCAGCCCCATCCGCTTGGCCATCGTGGCGTCGAAGCCCATCTCCGAGGCCATGTTTCCGGCCAGGAGCGCCACTTCCTTGGCGTGCAGCAGCTGGTTCTGCCCGTACGAGGTGCGGAACTTCAGGCGGCCCAGCACCTTGACGATCTCGGGGTGCACGCCGTGGATCCCCAGCTCGTACATGATCTCTTCGGCCGCCTCGCGCATTCCCTTCTCCACCTCCAGGCGCGCCTTGGCGACGACGTCGTCGATGCGGCCCGGGTGGATGCGCCCGTCGCCCACCAGCTTTTCCAGGGCGATGCGGGCGGTTTCGCGGCGGATGGGGTCGAAGCCCGAAAGCACCACCGCCTCGGGCGTGTCGTCGATGATGACGTCGATGCCCGTGGCCTGCTCGAACGCGCGGATGTTGCGCCCCTCTCGGCCGATGATGCGCCCCTTCATCTCGTCGGACGGCAACGCCACGACGGAGACGGTGGTCTCGGCGGTGTGGTCGGCGGCGATGCGCTGGATGGCGAGGGAGATGATCTTCTTGGCCTCGCGGTCGGCGTCGCGGCGGGCCTCTTCCTTGATCTCACGGATGCGCTGCGCGGCGCTGGCCCGGGCCTCTTCTTCCAGGTCGTGCATCAGCGTGCGGCGCGCCTCGTCGGCCGAGAGGCCGGCGAGCGATTCCAGGCGGTGCTGCACCTCGGCCAGGCGGCCGTGCACCGACTGCGCATCGACCTCCACCTGCTTTTCGCGCTGGGCCAGGGCCTGCGCGCGGCGGTCCTGCGCCTCGACCTTTTCCTCCAGCTGGTGGAGCTTGCGGTCCAGCATTTCGCCACGCTCCTGCAGCCGGCGCTCCAGCCGGTCCATCTCGTCGCGGCGCTTGGCCTCTTCGCGCTCCCACGCCTCGCGGCTGCGCAACGCTTCTTCGCGCCCCTTGAGCACCTCGGCCGTGCGCAGGCGGTCGGCCTCCTGCTCCGCCTCCTGCTTGGCGGTGGCGCGAATGCGGGCGGCCTCGTCTTCGGCGGTGGCGCGGGATGCGCGCAGGCGCGACTGGATCACGGACTGGCCGCCGAAAAAGCCGGCGGCGGCGCCCACGACCGCCCCAAGGACGATCAGCAGAATTTCCATCGGTGGGTCTTTATCTCAGCGCGGGCGTGCCCGCGGCCGGTGCAAATAAGAACGGTGGCTGAACTCGAACCGCGTCCCGCCACCGTTTGGACTGAGCCCCGCTCAGGATGTGCGTCCAGGTGGGCCCGCAACGGAAAAACATACGATGAAGGCAGGCTCGCGGGCAAGTGCGCGCCCGGTTGCGCCCGGAACCCCATCCGCCTACCCTGCGCTGCGCGGTGACTTCCGCGTTCCGCCACGACTGGAGAGCACCCGCCCATGAGCACCGATCCCCTGAGCCGCCTGCGCGCCATCTGCCTGGCGCTTCCCGAAACGACCGAGCCGGAGGCCTGGGGCACGCCCACCTTCCGCGTCCGCAAGAAGATCTTCGCGATGTTCGCGAACAACCATCATCGCGATGGGCGCGTGGCGGTGTGGTGCCCCGCGCCGGTCGGGATCCAGCAGCTCCTCGTCCGGTCCGATCCCGATACGTACTTCGTGCCGCCGTACGTGGGCGTGAAGGGATGGATCGGCATCGTGATCGAGGAGCTGGGCGACGGGGAATTGCGCGAGCAGATCGTCCAGTCCTACTGCATGATTGCCCCCAAGAAGCTCCAGGCCCTGGTCGACGCCTAGCCGGCATCTGCCTGGACCGATGAGCGAACTCCGGAGCTGTCATCCTGAAGGAGCGGCCAAGCGCAACTCGCATCCGCACCGCCGTTAGCAGCGACTGAAGGATCCGCCACACAGTCCGCAGAAGCTCCGCACTCGCAGCATGGGCTAATTCCGTTTGGGCATGGGGAGGCGCATGATCACCGTTCGCCGCGAGGGCCTGCAGGGGCGAATGAATTCGCTGCAACGACCACACGAAGTCTGCCTTCGCAGACTGGCTGGCCGAGGTGCGAGTTGGGCCATGTGGCGCGACCGGAACGGGGTGCAGTTCTCCCCCTCTCCCGCTTGCGGGAGAGGGGGCCGGGGCGAGAGGGCAGCCGGGGATTGCACCGCCGAGTTCGAAACGCCCCTGCCGCTCGCCAGGGTCCCAGCCGGGGCGCGGCAGCGGTCCGGAGACAAAAGGCTTCCATGTGGCGGCGGTAGCGGAGCGGGTCGGCAGGTGTGTGACGGTTCCCTCGGTCGCTGCATGGTTCCGTGCACGCGTCAGGGTATGGGATGGCCGCTTCCTCGGGATGACGCCGAGAGCATCGGGCAGTCGTCAAGACACGCGCATCGTGCTGCTGGTGCGCCCGGCGTTGCGTTGCGCATATTGGCAGGACTCTCCCATCCATCTCCCGATCCGACCCCATGCGGAACACCACCCTGGCAGCTGCACTCGCCGCATCGCTGATCGCGGGCGCCGCCGGCTGCGTCCCCAAACCCAACCCCGCCACGGCCCCAGGTTCCGCGGCCGCGACCCCCTCGCACCGGACGCTGCGGCCTTTCCGGTCCGAGCGCGAACTGGTGCGGTTCGTACAGCGGGTGCAGGGCGAACCTCCCCCTCCGGTGGTCATGCCTGCGCCGCCGCCGCCCCCCGCCGCGCCGCCGCCCCCGATGGCGCCACCCGCACCGGGCCAGGAAGCGCCTCCCCCGGCCCTGACCGGGTTCCAGGAGCTCGCTCCCCCCGCGCTGAACCTGGAGAACGTGGTCGTGACGGGGGCGGAATCCGTCACGAACGTGCAGCATGCGGGGGTGGACGAGGGCGGCATCGTAAAGACGTACCGCGACTTCCTGATCATCCTGCGGCGCGGTCGCCTGTTCACCGTACGCATTGGCGACGACACCCTGACGCCCGTGTCGGCGGTGGACGCGTACGCGCCGGGGCTGGACCCCGGGGGCGCATGGTACGACGAGATGCTGATCTCCGGTGACGTGATCGCCGTCCTCGGCTACAGCTACGCGCGCGGCGGCACGGAGGTGGGACTGTTCCAGATCTCGCCCGACGGGCAGCTGGCGTATCGCTCCACCTGGCACCTGCGCGCCGACGACTACTACTCGTCAGACAACTACGCCAGCCGGCTGGTAGGCGGCAAGCTGGTGTTCTACTCGCCCGTCGTGCTCGACCCCGAGAACCCGTTGGAGTCGTTTCCCGCCCTGCGCCGGTGGGAGGCGGACGCGGACGAGGAAGATTTCCGGCCGGTGATGCCAGCCACGAAGGTGTACCGCGCCGACGCGCCGATGGCGAGCGGTGAAGAGCTGGTGCTTCACACCGTCACCGTCTGCGACCTGGCGGGCGGTGAGCTGGCGTGCGAAGGGACCGCGGTGGCGGGTCACCTGAGCCGCGTGTTCTACGTGTCGCCCGGCTCGGTGTACGTGTGGGTGACGGGGCTGGACCTGTACTCCGACGATGACGAGCCGCCACCTTCCGTGCTCTATCGCATGCCGCTGGACGGGTCGGCCCCGAGCGCGCTGCGGGTGGAGGGCAGCCCCGTGAACCAGTTCTCCTTCCTGGAAAGCGGCGACGGGCACCTGAACGTGCTGGTCGCTTCCGAAGGCGAGGGCGACGGAATGTGGTCGACCAGCAAGGCCGGCGGCGACCTGGCGCTGATGCGCGTGCCGCTGCGCCGCTTCGGCACGGGGCGCCAGGCCGTGCCCGCGTCGGCGTACCGCGACATCCCGGACGTGGGCGATGGCGGCGACATCCACAATCGCTTCGTGGGCGACTATCTGCTGTACGGCGCCGGCGCGGGATGGGGCGGCCCGCCGGACACGCCCGCCGCCTCGCTCTTCGCCGTGCCGTACCGGGGCGGCGGCGCGGTGACCACGCTGTCTTTTCCGCACGGGGTAGATCGCATCGAGGCGATGGGATCGGGCGCGGTGATCGTGGGGACGGATGGGCGCGATCTCCACTTCTCCGGCGTGCGCCTGGGTGCCGTGCCGGAGTTCGTGCACCGCTACACACGCCCGAATGCGTCACAGGGCGAGCTGCGCAGCCATGGCTTCTTCTACAAGCCCGAGGCGCAGGACGTGGGGATGCTGGGGCTTCCCATCCGCGGGCCGGGACGCCCGGGATACGAGCACCTGTTCCGCGAATCGGCGTCCATCCTGTACCTGCGCAACCAGGCATTCCGGCTGAACGAGCTGGGGACGCTGGCGGCGAACGACTCCGCGGCGGTGGACGATGCCTGCCGCGCGTCGTGCGTGGACTGGTACGGCAACGCTCGTCCGCTCTTTCTGCGCGGACGGGTGTTCGCGCTGCTCGGCTACGAGCTTGTGGAGGGACGGGTGGATGATGGGCGCATCCGCGAGACGCGGCGGGTGGTGTACTTCCGGCAGCCTGCGTCGGCAGCGGGGGACGGCGGGAAGTAGGACGGCCCCTCCCCCGGCCCCTCCCCCGGCAAACTGCGCCGGGAGAGGGGGGAACTTCGATCGAGAGTCGATGGGCTGCCGATGCATGCCGCGGAAGCCCCCTCTCCCCGGCCCTCTCCCCCGCTTCGCAGGGGAAAGGGGGAACTTCGATCGCGCTGCCCAGCGTCCCGATCGACCGCGGAGGTTTCTACGTTCCTTGGACAGAGCTGCCGCGTAGCACCGGCGCGGCCGTGTGGTATCACTATTGAAGTACCCTGGGCGCCTGGTCCATCCGGCCGGGCACAGGCTACACCTTCACCACACCGGACCGTGACCATCGCGCCGCCGACCCATCATCACTCGCACCAGCGGTTCGGGATGCCCGTTTCGCACGCGGGAGCGGGCCGATGACGGCGGTGCTCCGGTGGGTCGTCCTGGGGCTGGGGGTGGTGCCGGTGGCGGGCACCGCGCTCAGCTTCAGCCGCAGCCCTCACTGGTCCGTGCGGATGTGGGACTTTCCCCGCCTGCAGCTCGCGGTGGTCGCGGCGCTTTCGGGCGCTGCGTACGGCATGTTCTTCTTCGACGGACACGCCCTGGAGTGGCTCTTCGTGGCGGCGCTCGTCGTCTGCCTGGTGTACCAGGGCCGCAAGGTGTTTCCGTACACGCCGCTGGCGCGCGTGCAGGTGCAGCGCAGCACCCGGCCCAAGAACGACCGCACCTGCTTTCGGCTGCTGATCAGCAACGTGCTGATGGAGAACGAGGAGCACGAGCGCCTGGCGCAGGTGGTGCGCGATGCCAAGCCCGACATCGCCCTGCTGGTGGAGGTGAACGACCGGTGGGCGCGGGCGCTGGAGCCGCTGGCGGCGGAGTTTCCGCACGTGATCCGCCATCCGCAGGAAAACTACTACGGACTCCTCCTGCTTTCGCGCTTTCCGCTGGTGGGCCCGCGGGTGGACTTCCTGGTGCAGGACGACATTCCCTCCGTGCACACGGGGTTCGAGCTGCCCGACGGCACGGTGGTCCTTCTGCACGGCCTGCATCCCCGCCCGCCCGAGCCGGTGCGCGATCAGGATTCCACCCCGCGCGACGCCGAGCTCGTGGTGGTGGGGCGCGCCATCGGCGAATCGGACGAGGAGCCCACGGTGGTCGCGGGCGACCTGAACGACGTGGCGTGGTCGCGCAGCAGCGAACTGTTCCTGCGGCTGAGCGCGCTGCTGGACCCCCGCGTAGGGCGCGGGCTGTACAACAGCTACAACGCCAAGAACTTCCTTTTCCGCTACCCGCTGGACCACGTGTTCCACTCCGGCCACTTTCGCCTGGTGAGCCTGGAACGCCTGCCCTACGTGGGCTCCGACCACTTTCCCATGCTGGTAGAGCTGAGCTACGAGCCCGAGGCGGTCCGCCGCCAGCAGCCCATGCCCGAGCGCCCCGAAGACACGGAGGTCGCGGAGGAGATGCTGGAGGAGCAGGCCGAGGCGGCGGCCACGGGCGACGACCGGCCGGGGCGCGAATGAGCGCCGGGCAAGTGGAGCCGCGCGCGACGGCGGGGCAGCGCTTCCGGGCGTACGCCGTGCACGTGTACACGGCGTGCGGGGTGGGATTCGCCTTTCTGGCCGCGGCGGAGATGTGCCGTCCGCGTCCGGACGTGCGCCTGGTTTTCCTGCTCTTCGCCGGCGCCACGCTGGTGGATGCCACGGACGGCCCGTTCGCGCGCATGTGGCAGGTGAAGCGGTTCGCGCGCAACATCGACGGCCGCAAGATCGACGACATCGTCGACTACCTGACCTTCACCTTTCTGCCGCTGCTCCTGGTGTGGCGGATGGGGTGGGTGCCCGAGCCCGGCGCCGTGTGGATCATCCCCGCGCTGATCGCGTCGCTTTTCGGGTTCGCCAACGAGGACGCCAAGGACGAGGAGGGCGGATTCTTTCTCGGATTTCCGTCGTACTGGAACGTGGTTGCGCTGTACTTCGGCATCGCGCACCACTTCCACGGCCCCATGCTGAACGGCGTGCTCCTGCTGATCCTGACCGTGCTGACGATTGCGCCGGTGAAGTTCATCTACCCCAACCTGGCGCCCCGCCCGTGGCGGATTCCGGTGCTGGCGGGCGCGTTCGTCTGGCTGGGCGTGCTGATCGTGATGACGTACCAGTTTCCGCACGTGCCCGGGTGGCTGTTCCTGGTGTCGCTGAGCTACCCCGTCTTCTACACGGCCCTTTCCGCGTACCTGGCCCGCCGGCGCCCGTGATCCGCGTCGGCACCGCGGGATGGACGCTGCCGCGCGGCGAGCAGGAGCACTTTCCCGCCACGGGCACCCACCTCCAAAGATACGCCGCCCGCTTCTCCGCGGCGGAGATCAACTCCTCGTTCTACCGTCCGCACCGGCCATCCACCTACGCGCGGTGGGCGGAGAGCGTGCCGGACGGCTTCCTCTTTTCCATCAAGCTGCCGAAGACGATCACGCACGGGCAGCGGCTGCGGGAGGCGGACGAATTACTGGACGCGTTCCTGGCGGAAGCCGGCGGGCTGGGCGACCGCCTGGGATGCCTGCTGGTGCAGCTTCCGCCCAGCCTGGAGTTCGATGCCGCCGTCGCGGAGCCGTTCTTCGCCGCCCTGCGCGCCCGTTCCTCCCTCGCCGTCTCCTGCGAGCCGCGGCATCCCACCTGGTTCGGGCACGAGGCGGCGGACCTGCTCGCCCGCTTCCAGGTCGCCCGCGTGGCCGCCGATCCCGCGCGCGTCCCCGCCGCGGCCGAGCCGGGTGGATGGGCCGAGCTCGTCTACTATCGCCTGCACGGCTCGCCCCGCATCTACTACTCGTCGTACGAGCCGCCGTACCTGGATGCGCTTGCCGCCCGGCTGCGCGTGGAAGCGGCGGCCGGGCGGCAGGTTTGGTGCATCTTCGACAACACGGCCTCCGGCGCCGCGGCCGCGGACGCGCTGGGCCTGGCCGCACGCCTGGAGTAGCTTCAACAGCAGGTCTCACGCGGAGGCGCGGAGGTCGCGGAGAACTGCGGAGAGTTTTTCTCCGTTCCTCCGCGTCCTCCGCGCCTCCGCGTGACCCCTTCCGTTCAGCGTCAGCTTGCTGGCACGAGGGTGTCCGGGCGCACGGGCGTCGGAACGGGCCGCAGAGGCAGCGCGGGGTCGCGGATCCAGTGCATGATGCCGGGCGACAGGTAGCGCATGCCCCCACACTGGCGGCTCACGATGGCGTAGCTGATCACGCCGCGTCCCGGCCCGTGGTAGCGGCCCATGTGCGCGGCCAAGTCCACAGTCACCGTATCGCCGCTCACCCGCAGGTTCTCCCCTAACGGATGCGTGAGGTAGCTTCGCCCCTCGGCGTCAGCTGAAACGGCGAACACCTGCGCGTCCCCCGGGAGCGGCGCCTGGCCCACGAACGTCGCCGTTCCCGCCACCGCGCCGTCCGCCGTGAGCGGGCGCAGCACGGGCGCGTACGAGGCGCCGCCCAGCAGGTACTCCCGGAAGATGGACAGGTCCACGTCGCTCATGATGAGCATGCGCGGCAGCAGCGGCGAGCGCCCGTCCCAGTAGCCGGGGTTGACGGTGTGCAGGTGCCGGTACGCGCCGCCGATGGCATCTGCGATCTCTGGCGTGTAGTGGCCGAAGGGAAAGGCGAAATCCAGCCTGTCGTCGCCCCCGTGCCGCGCGATGGCGTCGGGCGAGCGGACGAGCGAGCCGGCGACTTCCGTTCCCGTCGTGGGCAGGCTGCGATGCTCGTAGCCGTGCGCCGAGACGCGGTGCCCGGCGCGTGCCAGACGCTCCACATCGTCGGAGTTGAGGAACTGCGCGTCCGCGTCCGGCCGTGTGCGGCGGGGAATGATGAAGAAGATGCCGCGGAAGCCGTGGCGCTCAAGCATCTCGGCGGCCCGCAGCTGTTCCTTGCGCCCGTCGTCGAAGGTAAGGATCACCTGCCGCCCGCCGCCGGCGCCCGGCGACCGGGCATCTTCCGGAAAGATGGAGCGGAATCCCTGGTCCGCCAGAAAGCGCAGCGTCTCGTCGTATCGTGCCCACGACTCCGTCAGGTTGCCATCCTGTGGCCCGGGATGCTCCGCGAACCCGTGCCAGGCGAGCACGGGCACGCCGCCCTGCCCCACGGCAGCGCCGCACGCATCCGCGCGCGCTGTCCGCGCCGGCAGCGTCATCGAGGGAGCGCACGCGGAGAGCGCCAGGGTACAGGCGAGGAGCAGGTTCCGGATCACGATCATTTCACCATCATGAGTAGGCGCTAGGCGGGATTGTAGCGGAAAACCCGCTGCGCGCGCCAGCGATTCCATGCCGTCAGGCTCTGCTCACGGATCACGCAGAGGCGCAGAGTCGCAGAGAAAGCCCTCCCTCTCTCTTCTGCGTCTCTGCGGCTCTGCGTGAGACCCTACGGAGACGGGAACCGAAAGGCAGGTGCGGCAACGCTCTTGCTCATGCCAGGCCGGTGGAAAGGAGAAAATCCGATGTCGCGTGCGTTCGTCAAAGAAGATTCGGGGTTCGTGCCGCCCGGGCACTTCGCCCTGCCACCCCGCGACGATCCGGGGTACGACGCGGCGGCGGCGCGGGCACTGATCGAGGCCGCGCGCGACGCCAACACCGCCAGCGCAGAATCCGCCACCGGCTACCGCTGGGGCGAGCCGCGCCTTCACCGACACGTGCGCAAGCTGCTCGCGGCCGCCGAGGCGCTTCCCGAGCACGAGCAGGACATGCGCTACATCCGCGTCGCCCGCCGCTTCCTGGGCTGAACGTGCGACAAGAAGAGCACCGCCGGGCGATCTGCCCGGCGGTGCTCAAGGTTCCGCTGCTTCCCGACGCGATGCCGCAGGGGCACCCGCCAAACGCGGAGAGTGTTTCGCCTCTGGAATCGGCTCAGGCGCCGATGCGGCGATCGCTTGCCCGTGTCGAGATGCGAGCAGGAGTCGTACTGGCCAAGAGATCACCTCCTTCGTTCAGGTTGCACATAGGGCATGGACACGGTGGAGCCTCGGCTCCCGTGGTCCGCGGCGCGATTCCTCTCGGCATCGCCCCGGCGTCCCTGCACCGCCTTCAAGCGGCGGCGTGCCAATAAGATAGAAACGTCTTTCGAATCGCGCAAGCCCCCTTTTTCGAGAAGATTTCCTTGCGCGCGGAGTGCCCGCCGCGGATGTTTGGGTACGCCCATCCGCGACGCCGCCGTCGCGTTCCCACGTAGCCGCCCGGATGCCCGATCCTCACGAGGCCCCGCGCCCTGCCCGCCCGCCGCGCCCCCTGCCGGGGTTCGTGCGGGCGTTGCTGCGCGTGCCGCTGTTCTACAAGATCCTCATCGCCAACGCGGCCGTGGTGCTGGTGGGCACCATGTTCGGCAGCATGCTCACGGCGAGGTTCGTCCGCAGCTATCCCGAGGCCTCCATCCTGGACGTCGCGGGACCGCTGGCCGCAGGCGGCATCCTGGCCACGGTGCTGGTGAACGCGGTGATCCTGAAGCTGGCGCTGCAGCCGCTGGACGCGCTTGAGCGCACGGCGGCGCGGGTGCGGCGGGGCGACCTGGAAGCCCGCGTGCCGCTGTCCCCCGTCGCCGACCGCGAGCTGGACCGCTTGACGCGCACCTTCAACGGAATGCTCGACGCCGCCGCCGTGTATCGGACGCGGGTTCGCGAGGTGGCATCCCAGGCCCTGAACGCCGCGGAAGAGGAGCGGAAGCGCATCTCGCGTGAGCTTCACGACGAGACGGCGCAGCTGCTGGCGGCGCTGCTCATCCGCATTCGCGTGGTGAAGGGCGCGGGCGATCCGCAGGCGGTGGGCGCCCTGCTCGAAGA
>NZ_DATBNB010000316.1 GCF_036554565.1 Longimicrobium sp.
CGAATTCTCCCCCTCTCCCGCTTGCGGGAGAGGGGGCCGGGGGGAGAGGGCAGCCGAGGCATGCGCCGGAGCCGATCGAACCTCCCCACTGCCTGCAAGCAAGCCTAGCCCACCCACTGCAGCCCTCGAACCGCACGGCACTGGCTCCCTTCCCCCGCGGCAGTTTGCGGGGGAAGGGTTGGGGATGGGGGGCGCCGAGGCACGCGCCACCACCAATCGACACTCCCCATCCCACGCACTCCCGCACGACGCCCTCACGCCCTCACGCACTCACGCACTCACGCGCCCATGCACGAAGCCCCCGCCCGGCGAACCGGGCGGGAGCTTCATCACGTCACAACGCGCCGAAGTCGCTTACGCGGCTCCGCCCGGTGCCGGGGCGCCGGTGGCGCTGGCGCCGCTGGCGCCGTCGCCCGTGGCCAGCTCCGCCAGCGCGGCCTTGCGCGACAGGCGCAGTCGGCCCTTCTCGTCGATGGAGAGGAGCTTCACCTGCACCATGTCGCCCTTTTTCACCACGTCCTCGGTCTTCTCCACCCGGCCGGCCTGCAGCTCGGAAATGTGGAGCAGCCCCTCGGTCCCCGGCATGATCTCGACGAAGGCCCCGAAGGTGGTGGTGCTCTTCACCTGGCCCTCGTAGATGCGGCCCACCTCGGCCTCTTCCGTCATCCCGGCGATGATCCTGCGGGCGCGCTCGCCGCCCTCGCCGCTCACCGAGGCGATGGTGATGGTGCCGTCGTCGTCGATGTTGATCGTCGCGCCGGTGGCCTCCTGGATGCCGCGGATGGTCTTGCCCTTGGGCCCGATGATCTCGCCGATCTTGGCCGGATCGATCTTGATGGTGATGATGCGCGGCGCGTACTGCGACAGTTCCGTGCGCGGCGCGTTCAGCACCTTCTCCATCTCGTCGAGGATGTGCATCCGCGCGCGGTTGGCCTTCTGCAGCGCCTCGCGCATCAGCTCGATGGTCAGCCCCTCGATCTTGATGTCCATCTGGATGGAGGTCACGCCGTCACGGGTGCCCGCCACTTTGAAGTCCATGTCGCCCAGGGCGTCCTCGGAGCCCAGGATATCGGTGAGCACCGCCACCCGGTCGCCCTCGGCGATCAGCCCCATCGCCACGCCGGCCACGGCCGCGCGCATGGGCACGCCCGCGTCCATCAGCGACAGCGACGCCGCGCACACGCTGGCCATCGACGACGAGCCGTTGCTTTCCAGCACGTCGCTCACGACGCGGATGGTGTACGGGAACTCGTCGAACGGCGGCAGCATGGCCTCCAGCGCCCGCTCGGCCAGGGCGCCGTGCCCGATCTCGCGGCGGCTGGTGCCGCGCACCGGCTTCACCTCGCCCGTGCTGAACGGGGGGAAGTTGTAGTGCAGCATGAACGACTTCTTCTGCTGCGTGGCGAAGTCCACCGTGTCGTACGCCTGCTCGTCGCCCTGCGTGCCCAGCGTGGCCACGCCCAGCGCCTGCGTCTGCCCGCGGGTGAACAGCGCCGAGCCGTGCGCGCGCGGCAGCACGCCCACGTCCACGCTGATCGGGCGCACCTCGTCGAGGCCGCGGCCGTCCGAGCGGGTGCCGGTGCTCAGGATCATCTCGCGCGTCCCGCGCTTTTCGAGATCCTTGAGCACGTTGCCCACGTCCTTGTCGCTGTCCGGGAACTCCTCGGCCAGCGCGGCGGAAATCTCGGTGCGGATGGCCTTGAGGGCGTCGGCGCGCTCGTGCTTGCCGGGCACCTTCAGCGCCTCGGCCACGCGGTCGCCTGCGGCGCTCTCCACGCGCTCGCGGAGGGTCGCTTCCACCTCGCGGGGCGTCCACTCCATCTTGGCGGGCAGCTCCAGGGCCGCCAGCACCTCCTTCTGAATGCCGATCAGCTCCTTGATGGCGGCGTGCGCCACCACCAGCCCCTCGGCGATCTCCTCTTCCGGCACTTCCAGCGCGCCGCCCTCCACCATCTGGATGGCGTCCTCGCTACCCGCGACGATCACGTCGAGGTCCGAGTACTCCAGCTGGGCGAAGGTGGGGTTCAGCACCCACTGGCCCTGGATGCGGCCGATGCGCACCGCGGCCACCGGCTCGGCGAACGGAATGCGGCTCATGTTCAGCGCCAGCGAGGCGCCGGTGAGCGCAACCACGTCCGCGTCGTTCTCCTGGTCGGCCGAGATCACGTAGATGAAGACCTGCGTCTCGTTGTAGAACCCGTCCGGGAACAGCGGGCGCAGGGGGCGGTCGATCAGGCGCGCCGACAGGATTTCCTTGTCGGAGGGGCGCCCCTCGCGCTTGATGAAGCCGCCCGGGATCTTGCCGGCCGCGTAGGTGCGCTCGCGGTACTCGATGGTGAGCGGGAAGAACGGAAGGTGGGTGGGGGTGTCCTGGGCCACCGCCGTGCACAGCACCATCGTCTCGCCGAACTGCACCGTGCACGAACCGTCTGCCTGGCGGGCCATCTTGCCCGTCTCGATGATCAGGGGACGGCCCGCGAACTGCCTTTCCAGCTTTGCCATTGGGTCTTTTTCCTGTTTGATTGCTCGGGGGAAGCCGCACTCCGGACGCCACTCCCCCGCAGGCGGGGCCCGGTCGCTTTGATGTTCACTTCGTCGCCGCTGTGCAAAAACGCACGCCGGCCGCACGGAACTGGCCCGTGCGGCCGGCGTGTTTCCTTCTAGTATGCCCTGCGTTCCGCCAGGCGGAGACACGCGTTCAGGACGGGACGGCGCGTGTGCGCCATCCCATGTTCCCGCCGCGGGCCCGCCGCCGTGCCGATCAGTGGCGCAGCCCCAGGTCCGCGATCAGTGCGCGATAGGCGTCGAGATCGTTGCGGCGCAGGTAGTCGAGCAGGCTGCGGCGCTGGCCCACCATCTTCAGCAGCCCCTGGCGGCTGTGATGGTCCTTCTTGTGGGCGCGGAAGTGCCCGGTCAGGTCGTTGATGCGCGCGGTCAGCAGCGCGATCTGAACCTTGGTGCTGCCACGGTCGTTCTCGTGCAGCTGGTACTTCTTGACGATTTCGTCGCGGTTTTCAGCCGTGAGTGCCATCGATCGGAGCCTCCTGAAGAGTCGATGCTGGTCGGGAAGTCAGCCGATCCAATCAGATCATTCGTCCGAGCGGATCAACAACAAGCCCAGGAATCTAACGAAGCGGACGGATTCCTGCAACCCGCGATCGTGGGTCTCACGCGCAGGCGCGGCGGTCGCGGAGAACAGACGGGAGAAGCGCGCTGCCATCCCGATGGAGCGGCCAAGCCGAACCGGCTCGCGCGACGAGGGAAGGCAGCGACTGAGGGATCCGCCACACATTCACCGAAGGGCGCCCAACCTCGTAGTGTGTGCACGATCTCCTTGACTTTTATGGCCCAAAACGCATCCTACAGGAGCCGCGGTTTCGGTGCCCTATGCCGGTCGCGGGTTAATGACGCGGTTCCCTGCATGAAGGTCCACTCCGATGATGCTTCCCCTCCGCCGTTACGCCGCGGTGCTCGCGGTGGCCTTCTTCGCCGCGTTGCCGGCGCACGCGCAGGAGCCGGCGGGCGTCCTGGACGTGGGCCTGAGCGCCGGGTTGGCGCACACCAGCCGCTGGTATGAAGGGGCCAGCGGGGCGGGCACGCTCTCGGCTGGTCCGGCGTTGTCGCTCGACGCCCGTTTCTGGCCCGTGCCCGCCGCCGGCCTGCGGCTGCAGGTGGGCACGTTCGCCAACGAGCTGCGCACCACTCGCGAGCGGCTGCAACGCGTGCGGGGAACCACGTACGACGTGTCGGCCGTTCTCCGTCCCTTTGCGGCATCGCGGGCGGCACCGGCCCTGGCGTCGGCATACGTGTTCGCCGGTGGAGGCGCCATCACGCTGTCCGGACCACGGGACTCGGTCACGATGTGTGACGACCGGGGCGAGTGCGCTGTCGTCCTGCGCGTTCGGCCCACGACGGTCCCGCAGTTCACCGCGGGCGCAGGGACGGAACTCCCGGTAGGCGACGGGTTCTCCCTCTTCGCCGAAGCCTCGCTCGCCGCCTATGACTCACCCGCGGAACGTCCGAGTGCGGGGCTCGCGTCACCACAGATCTCCCCCGTGGGGCCGGACGCCCTCTCACTGGTCGCCCAG
>NZ_DATBNB010000317.1 GCF_036554565.1 Longimicrobium sp.
GCTGATCGTCACCTCCACCGGCTTCCCACTGGGGTCTGCCTTGATGAACTCGATTACGCGGTCCAGCGCGGCCTTGTGGGCGGGCTTGCGCACCAGCCAGTCGTTCACGTCGTAGTCGCTAAGGTGCACCTGAAGCTTCACTTCGCGCGCGCTTTCCGGCGTACGGTCTTGCGCCTGCCCCTGCGGCGTGCCGCCCTTCGAGAAGACGCGGGCCTGTTCGGCGGCTGTCATGGTCATGCAGCTGACCTCGTTCCCCCCGCATCGCGGCACCCACGGCCCCGGCTGCCCCACCTGCGCCGGCAGCCCGGTGCCGAACAGCCGGAAGGGCACGCCGCCGCCGGAGACGAACGCCGCTTCCGTCCTCGGGCCGACGACCCCGTCCGCGACCAGGCCCTTCCGCTGCTGGAACTGGCGGATGCCGGTGCGCGTGGGCGTGTCGAGGATGCCGCTGACGGGCAGGCTCATGCCGCCCACCAGGTTCAGCATCGTCTGCACCCAGCGTACGAACGGCGTGGCGCCCGCCCCGAACTCCTGCTCCGGGCCCTCTGCCTGGAACTGGGCGGGGAACAGGATGATTTCTCCACCCCGGCGCACCCAGCGCCCGGCGGAAACGTTGGATGTCGTCATCGGGTGCTCTCATGGGAAAGGGGTGACGCGTCACGGCCCATCGCGCACAGGAAGCGGATGGAAGCCTCGATGCCGCGGAACAGGGTGGGAAGGTGCATCCGCTCGTCCGGCGCGTGCATGCCGTCGCGCGGGCGGGCAAGCCCCATCAGCACTACGGGGGCGCCCAGCGCCTGGCCCAGGGCGTTGACGACGGGAATGGTGCCGCCGGAGCGCAGGAAGACGGCGGGCGCGCCGAATGCCTGGCGCAGCGCCTTGGCCGCGGCGCGCATGGCCGGGTGGCGCGTGTCCATCCGCGCCGGCTGAGCGCCGAACCGCGTGCGGACCTCCACCTGGACGGTGCGCGGGGCGATGCGGGCGACGTGGTCGCGAAAGAGCCGGTCTACGCGGGCGGGGTCCTGCCCCGGGACCAGGCGCAGGCTGAGCTTGGCCACGGCGTGCGCGGGGATCACCGCCATCCCGCCCTCGCCGCCGTGCCCTCCCGTGATGCCGTTCACCGAAAGCGACGGGCGCACCGTGCACCGCTCGTACGCCGTCCACCCGCGCTCGCCCCATCCGCCCGGGGGATCGCCCGCGTTGGCCAGCAGCTCGCGGTCGGACGGGCCCGTTCGCGCCAGGTAGGCTCGCTCGCCGCGCGAGGGTGGGCGCACCCCGTCGTACAGCCCGGGGATGGCGATGCGGCCGTCGGGCCCGTGCAGCCGCGCCACGATTTCGCACAGCGCCTGCAGCGGGTTGTGCACCGCGCCGCCGTACACGCCCGAATGCAGGTCGTGCGACGGCCCGCGCACCTCCAGCTCCAGGCTCAGCGCGCCGCGCAGGGCGTAGGTGATCCCCGGCCGGCCGGGGGCGCGCATCGGCGTGTCGGAAACGAGCGCCACGTCGGCCGCGAACTCGCCGGGGTCGCGGCGCAACACATCGAGCAGCCCCGCGCTCCCCGCCTCTTCCTCGCCTTCGAAGACGCAGACGACGTTCACGGGCAGCCGTCCCGTCGTCCGCAGCAGCGCCTCGATGGCCTTCACGTGGGCCCACAGCTGCCCCTTGTCGTCGCACGCCCCCCGCCCGAACAGCTCGTCGCCGCGAACGGCGGGCTGGAACGGCGGCGACGTCCACTCGTCCGGATCGTCCGCGGGCTGCACGTCGTAGTGGCCGTAGATGAGGATGGTGGGCCGGCCCGGCGCGCAGCTCCACCGCCCGACGACGAGCGGCGCGCCGGACGTTTCCCGCACCCGCGCCTCCAGGCCGATGGACCGCAGGTGCTCCGCCAGCCACCCCGCGCAGCGTCGCACGTCCCCGGCGTGGGCGGGGTCGCCCGCCACACTGGGGAACGCGACGAAACGCTTCAGCTCGTCCACGACCCGGGCGCGGTGCGCCCGGGCGTAGGCCAGCGCGGGGTGGGCGGCGCGCGCGATCATCCTTCGCCCGGGATCTCGTACTGCTTCTCCCGGGGCTCCAGGGAGAAGTTCTGGAAGAACGTGGGCGTGGCACCCTTGTGCGTGATCTTGATCCCCAGCGGCGCGATCCAGATGTCGTGCTTCGATGACGCGTTCTCCAATTTCTTGTGGCCGTTGTTCCACAGCCACCGGTACAGCACATGCTCGACGTCCTGGCGCAGCCACTCGAGGTGCGTGGGGTCGTTGGGCTTGAAGTCGATGGTCTTCCAGGGCAGCGAGGCAGAGCGCCCGTCTTTCAACTGCAGGTCGGGCAAAGGCTTCACCGTGCCCAGGTAGATGTAGTAGTCCTGCAGGGGCGCGTTGAGCACGGTGAGGATGCGGAAGCGGGAGCCCCATTCCCTGCTGAAGTTTCCGGACTGCCCCACGTACACGGGGCGACCGCCCTGCTTGCGCGTGATGACGTAGACCACCGCTCCTGCCTTGGTGTCTCCCATCAGGTCGGCGAGGGGCCGTTTTTCCTGCCAGTCGATGACGGCGCGCGCGCCCCGCACGCGGAACTTCGAGCCCGCGAAGCTCTTGCGTTCTTCCCGGTCGTTGGGCCTCACGATCTCCGATTCGCCCTCCGCCCGAACGGCAACGATCTCGCCCTGCATCTCGCCCGCGGGGCGCACGAGGAGCGAGTAGCCCGGCGCCTCGAACAGCTCCATCCGCTGGCCGGTGCGGCGCGAGCGCAGGCTGCCGCGCCGCCTGGACTGCGCGGTGAGACGCGCCACGGAGCGGACCACCGTGGGCGCCGGGTCCGCGGGAAGGCTGCCCCCCGCGAGCTTCGCCAGGTCGTCCGGGCGCAGACGCGAAAGGATGGAGTGAAGACCCTGGTGGGGAAGCCGCAGCCGCCACCCGTCCGCCGTGGTCCCCGGCCGCGCGGGCGGAGCGGGGAGGGCGGGGATGGGCTCGGGCGAGGGGCGCACGCCGAACTCCAGCTCCTCGGCGGGGCGCACCGCCACGATCTCGTGCACCTCGGCCTCCAGCTCGCGGCGGGGGCGGGTGACGAGGCCCCAGCGCCGCCCGCCCGCGGTGGCGCCGAACACGGGGAACGCGGCGCCCGAGCGGCGGCTGCGCAGCGTGCCGATGCGGGTGGAGCGCCGGGCCAGGCCGCCCAGGGCGCCAAGGCGCGGCCGACGGCGCCGGAAGCGCCAGGGCTGGTACGGAGCGCGCCAGCCGCCCCACAGCGTCGCCGGAACGGCCAGCACGTAGCCGTCGTCGGTGGGCCACGACGGCGGGGCCGCGTCGTCGTCGTAGCCGTCGTCGAGCCCGGCGCCGAAGCCGGGCGGGTCCAGGGGCAGGCCCCGGTGCGCGCCGGCCGGGCCGAAGCGCGGGGGCGGCCCGTCGTCGTTGTCGTCGTATCGCATGGTCAGGGATGGCTGGGTGGCGCGGGGGGGGGGGGGGG
>NZ_DATBNB010000318.1 GCF_036554565.1 Longimicrobium sp.
GGAGAGGGCAGCCGGGGAGTGCGCCGGACTCATCGAAGCGCACCGGGCTGGCTCCCTTCCCCCGCGCAGTTTGCGGGGGAAGGGCTGGGGATGGGGGGCGCCAGCCGCCGCACCGAATCAGCCTCTCCCGACCGAAGTACCCCCCTCTCCGCACGTAGTTTGTGCGGGGAGGGGCCGGGGGAGGGGCGTCTGCTCCTCTGGATGACAATCTTCCGACAGTGCTCCATGATCCGAATCCGGGCCGTTCGCTCTTCTCTCCTCCGTGTTGCCGCGGCCGCTTTCGCGATGGCGGCGCTCGTCCCAACGCCGGCTCGCGCCCAAGTGGCGCCGGATGCGCGGTGGCGTACGTTCGACACCGAGCACTTCCAGGTGCACTATTCGGAGGGGCTGGAGGACTTTGCCCGGCGCGCGGCCGCGCGGGCCGAGGAGGCGCGCGTGCTGCTGGAGGCCGCGCTGGTGCCGGCGCCGGAGGGCCGCGTGCACCTGGTGCTGGCCGACAACGTGGACTTCTCCAACGGCTTCGCCACGCCCTTCCCGCGCAACCGGGTGGTGGTGTACGCGCATCCGCCCGTCGACGAGCCATCCCTGGCCTACACCTACGACTGGCTGGAGCTGGTGGTGGGGCACGAGCTGGCGCACATCCATCACCTGGACCACGCCAGCGGCATCCTGGCCAACCTGCGCCTGATCTTCGGCCGCAACCCGCTGCTGTACCCCAACCTGTTCGTCCCCCGCTGGACCACCGAGGGGCTGGCCACCTACCTGGAATCGCGCCTGACCGGCGCCGGCCGCGTCCACGGCAGCTACCACGACATGGTGCTGCGCACGGCCGTGCTCGAGGACGAGTTCTTTCCCATCGACCGGCTGGCCGGCAACCCCGCCGACTGGCCCGGTGGCGGCGCCGCATACGTCTACGGCTCCGAGTTCGCCGACTGGCTCTCGCACCGCTACGGGCCGGAGCGCGCGGGCGAGTTCGTCCGCACCGTGGGCCGCCGCCTCCTCCCCTACGCGGTGGATGCGGCCGCGCGGAAGGCCTACGGCGTCTCGTTCTCCAGCGCGTACGGCGAGTGGCGGCAAGAGCTGCAGGAACGCTACGGCGCCAGCGCCGATTCCATCCGCGCCGCCGGGCTGACCGAGCCGGAGCTGCTGACCACCTCCGGCCGCTACACGGAGTGGCCGCGGTACTCGCCCGACGGGTCGCGCATCGCCTACTCCGCCTACACCGGGCGCGACGATCCCTCCACCCGCATCCTGGGGCCGGAGGGCGAGGTGCAGGTGATTGCCGGGCGCACGTCCATCGGCCCCGTGTCGTGGCGCGCGGACGGGCAGGGGCTGGTGACCGCGCAGGTGGACCTCGTCGATCCCTATCGCGCCTTCTCCGACCTGTACGCGGTCGGCGTGGATGGCGGCGTGGAGCGGATGGGCCGCGGCGCCCGGCTGCTGGAGCCCGACGTGCGGCGGGCGGATGGCCGGATCGTGGCGGCTCGGGGCGGGGGCGAGTCCACGGAGCTGGTGCTGGTGGATGCGGATGGACGCAACCCGCGCCCGCTGACCGGCGATGACCCCGACGTGCGCTGGTCGATGCCGCGCTGGTCACCCGACGGCACGCGGATCGCCGCCAGCCGCTGGCGCACCGGCGGGCTCTTCGACGTGGTGGTGATGGACACCGCTGGCCGCGTGATCCGCGAGCTGACGGCGGACCGCGCGCTGGACCTGCACCCGGCGTGGTCGCCCGACGGCCGCTACGTGGTCTTCTCGTCGGACCGGACGGGCATCTCCAACCTGTACGCGTACGACCTGCAGGCCGGCCGGCTGATGCAGATCACCAACCTGCTCTCCGGCGGCTTTCAGCCCGACGTGTCGCCGGACGGGCGCTGGATCGCGTTCAGCTGGTACCGCGCAGACGGCTATCACCTGGCGCGCGTTCCGTTCGATCCCGCCACCTGGCGCACGGCCCCTCCGGTGACGGCGGAGTTCGCCTCGCCGGCGCGTGAGACGGAGCGATACCAGCGGACGGCCGGCGGCCCCTCGCGTCCGTACTCCCCCTGGCGCACACTGCGCCCGACCACCTGGTCGCCGCTGCTCTTCGAAGACGAATTCCTCGGTCCGGTCCGGGGCGTGGCGACGGGCGGGTCCGACGTGGTAGACCGGCACGCCTGGGCGCTCGCGGCGCAGGTGTACCCGGCCAGCGGGCGGGTCGGCGGCGCGGCGGCGTACGTCTACTCCGGGCTGGGATCGCCGGTGCTCGGCTTTTCGGCGCGCCAGGAGTGGGACGGCTTTACCCAGGACACCTTTCCCGACCTGGTGCAGCGGGAGCGCTCGGCCTCGGCGATCGCAACCTTCCCATTCCCCCGCTACCGCTCGTTCGGGTGGGTCAGCACCGGCGTGAACCTTCGCGAGAGGACCTTCGACTGGCTGAACGACGAAGACCGCGCGTTCCCGTTCGGGCGAGGCGAGGGGCTGGACTTGGGCGCGGTGCTCACCGTCGGGCGATCGAGCGCGAGGGGCTTCGACTACTCCATCAGCCCGGAAGAGGGGTGGCTGATGGCGGGCACGGTGGAGGGCCGCCGCTACCTGCGCGCGCCGGAGGAGGATGGAGATCCGCAGGGCTACGTGCGCCTGGCGGGGCGTGGATTGGGGTTCCAGCCGTTGGGCCGGGTGAGCTTCGCGCGGAGCGTGCTGGGCGCGCGCGCGGTGGCGGCTGGTGACGTGGGCGCGCGCAGCCCGGGGTTCCGGCTGGGCGGCCTGGACGGCGGAAACGTCGCGGGGCCGCTGGGTGCCGAGACGGGGCTCGGAGGGCGGCTGGAGTTCCCCGTGCGCGGGTACGAGCGCGGAACGCAGTTCGGGGATCGCGCGGTTTCGGCCAGCGTGGAATACCGCGTTCCGCTGGTGCTGGTGGACCGCGGCTACCGGATGCTTCCCGCTTTCCTGGGCCGCAGCTGGGGCGCCCTGTTCGCGGATGGGGGTGCCGCCTGGTGCGTGGAGGCCTGCCCCGCCGTGTTCGGCGCCAGCCGGGAGATTTCACCCATCTACTCCATCGGCGCCGAGCTGGGGGCGCGCACGACGCTGTTTTATTACGCGACGCTCGACATCGTGGGTGGCGTAGCCGTGCCGCTCAGCCAGGTGGAGTCCCGTATGGACGATATCGTGATCGTAGAGCGGCCGAAGCCGAGCTTCTACCTGCGGGTCGGCAGGGCGTTCTGAACCGCGGGAGGGCGCGAGAACTGCACGATTCAGGACGCGCTCCACACTGGACCTCACGAAACGGCAAGCCAGCCCGCGAAGGCGGACTTCGTGGTGGTTGTTGCCGCGAATTCATTCGCCCCAGCATGTCGGGCTTGGGTTTGCGGGCCTGGGCCTCGGATTGGTTCGGGCTCGCGGCCGAGGCCCCAGCTCTGGTGACCGCTGCCGCGCCCGGGCTCGTACGTGCCCTCTGCTAGATCCTTCGGCCCGCTAAGGTCGTGCTACCGGCGGGTTTCGCTCGCCTGGGCCTGAATAGAAAAAGTCCAGTTCGTCTAAATTCTAAACGGCGCCCCCGAGCCTCTTTTTCATCCCTCAGGGTCGGCCGCAGGACGGTGAAAGACTCAGGATGACAGGCTCCGGGTGGCTCGCGAAGTGATCGCGTCAGGTGGACAGGTTTGAGTGTACGGCGAGGTGCATTGCGTCAGATGTTTCG
>NZ_DATBNB010000319.1 GCF_036554565.1 Longimicrobium sp.
CGTGTCCCGCGACCTGATTACGAAAGCGAGGATACCGTGCGTGATCCCGGTTTTGCGGCTCTGCTGAGCTTTTTCGTCCCCGGCCTGGGGCAGCTGTACAACGGCGCATGGTTCCGGGCGCTGTTCTGGTTCCTGTTCACCCCCGGCCTGTGGCTGGGAACGGGCGGGCTGCTGGGATGGGTGGCCCACGTGGTCGCCGCCATCACCGCCTACAACTACGCCAAGCGCCGCCCGTACCGCGACTTCTAGCGGCCGGACGGCGAGAGTGCGAAGGGGCGCATCCGGTTCACCCGGATGCGCCCCTTCGCATTCATGCCCAGTGGACTACAGCCCTTCCAGTCCCCCGCCGCCTCCGCCGAACAGCCCCGGCATCAACGCGGCCGCCATCCCGCCGACCACCGCGAAGAGCGCCAGGAAGATGATCATCAGGAGGATGTACGCGGGAATGGAGGCGATCATCACCTTCAGGATCAGCATCACCATCCGGCCGAACGGAATGTCGACCCCGGTGATGACCACCTGCTCCGGCCCGGTCCGCTGGACGCTCGCGTACGAGGCGGCGGCCGCGGGGCCCGGAGGCGGGCCGTGGCGCTGGCCGGGATTGGCCGCGCCGCAGACCGGGCAGACGGCGGCGGAGGGATCCACGGGGGTGCTGCACTGGCGGCAGGGTACGGTCATGGGCGTGTGGCGGAGGGGGTGAAGACGGCGCTCGCGCGCGTTTCGCGGAGCGCCGGGAAGGATAGGCCGTTCAGCCGCGGAGGGCGCGGCGGACGGCTTCGATCACGCGGGGAACCAGGGTGGCGGCGGGCTCCGGGACGTTGGCGCCGGCCGCCTTCACGTGCCCGCCCCCGCCGAACTCGCGCGCGATGCGGTTGACGTCGGCGGCGCCGTTGGAGCGGAAGGAGATCTTGGTTTCGCCGGGCGCGGTCTCCCGGAAGAGCAGCGCCACCTCCGTGCCCTCCATGGAGCGAACGTGCTCGATCAGCCCGTCGAAGTCTTCGCCGGAAACGCCCAGCCGCCGGGTGACCTCGTGCGGCACCACCATCCACCCCACGCGGTCGTCGCTTTCCAGGGTGGCCAGCGCCTCGCGCAGCAGCTCCAGCCGGCGGCGCGGCGCCGTGGCGAACAGGCGGCGGTACACCACCTCGGGGTCGATGCCCAGCGTCATCAGCTCGCCGGCCACCGCCAGCACCCGGGGCGTGGTGTTGCCGAAGCGGAACGACCCCGTATCGCTGACCAGCGCCACGTACGCGCCCAGCGCCGACGCCTGCGGCACGGCGTCGCCCGACAGCGTGATGATGTCGTACACCATTTCGCCGGTGGCGGCGGCGGTGGGGTCCTGCACGGCCACGTCGCCCACCACCTCGCTTCCCGCGGGGTGATGGTCCACCACCAGCGTGCGGTCGCGGGGAATGCGCTGCGCCAGCTTGCCGATGCGCTCCGGCTCGCTGGTGTCGAGCACCAGGAAAAGGTCGGCCTCGTCCAGGGCGGCCTCGGCCTCGGGGGTGCCCAGGTCGGCCACCACGTCCTGGCGGTGAAGCACGAAGCGCAGCGAGTCGGGAAAGGGCGTGGGGTTGACGATGGTGCAGCGGATTCCCCGCCCCTCCAGCCACGCCGCCAGCGCCGCCTGCGACCCGGCCCCGTCGCCGTCGGCGTGCACGTGCGTGTGAAGCGCCACGCTGCGGGCGCCCAGCAGCGGCTGCAGCAGCCGGCGCAGGGGAAAGGCGCGGGACTCGGGAACGGCCAGCAGCTCGGACATGGAAGTCGCGCACGCGGGGTTCGCGGGCGGCGCGCGGCCGCCCCGGAGCGGCACACTAACGTGCGCGGGGCCGGGGGCGCAATGCGGATGAACGGCGAGGGGCGCCTATGCTGGGCGCCGGAACGCGACGATTTTGGGAGGGGCTTCGAACGAATGCTTGACCGGAGCCGCACGCCGCTTACATTCATGCGCTTCAGCATCACCTACGCTGGATCGCGATTCCCCCGACTCCGGGAGAACCCCCGCCCGCCCAGGGGCGGAGCCACACACGGCCGAGCGCGGCCCTAGGCCGCTGGAAGCACGCGCCCGCCCGGCGCGGTACATCACACTCCACCCCCCGCGGCGGACCGGAGTCCGCCCACACCGGAGCAGTCATGAGTCTTTTCGCCCGCAAGAACATCGACGAGCTGCAGGCGGACGCCTTTTCCGAAGGCGAGCACAGCCTGAAACGCGAGCTCGGCCCGCTGAACCTGGTGTCGCTGGGCATCGGCGCCATCATCGGAACGGGTATCTTCGTGCTCACGGGCACGGCGGCCGCGCAGCACGCGGGACCCGCGATCGTGCTGGCGTTCGTGTTCGCCGGCATCGCCTGCGTCTTCGCCGGCCTCTGCTATGCCGAGTTCGCGTCCATGATCCCCATCGCGGGCTCCGCGTACACCTACGGCTACGCCACGCTGGGCGAGCTGATCGCGTGGATCATCGGGTGGGACCTGATCCTGGAGTACCTGTTCGGCGCGGCGACGGTGGCGGCGGGGTGGTCGGGGTACGTGAACTCGTTCCTCAAGGACGTGGGCGTCGTCCTTCCGCCCTACCTGACCAACCCGTCCGGTGAGCTGGTGCAGGCCCCGGGCTCCGACACCTGGGTGCGCAAGACCGAGGAGCTCACCCAGTCACTGGCGGCGCAGGGCGTCAGCATCGACACCCTTCCGCAGGCGAACGGCGGCTTCAACATCATCGCGGCGCTCGGCATCTTCGCCGTGACGGTGCTGCTGGTGACGGGCATCAAGGAGTCGGCGCGCTTCAACAACTTCGCGGTGGGCATCAAGCTGGCCGTGGTCGGGGCGTTCATCCTGGCGGGCGGCTACTACGTCCTCACGCACTGGGGACAGTCGATGGACCACTGGACGCCCTTCATCCCGCAGCGTACCGGTCCGGGGGCGTTCGGCTTCAACGGCATCATCGCGGCGGGCGGCGTGATCTTCTTCGCCTACATCGGCTTCGACGCGGTGTCGACCACGGCGCAGGAAGCGCGGAACCCGCAGCGCGACATGCCCATCGGCATCCTGGGCTCGCTGGTCATCTGCACCGTGCTGTACATCCTGGTGTCGGGGATCATGACCGGCATCGTGGAGTACCCGCGCCTGAACGTGGGCGAGCCCATCGCGGTGGCCATCGACGCCACGGGCTACACCTGGCTGGCTCCGTGGATCAAGGTGGGCGCCATCGCCGGTCTTTCGTCGGTGATGCTGGTGATGCTGATGAGCCAGCCGCGCATCTTCTACACGATGTCGCGCGACGGCCTGCTTCCGCCGGTGTTCAGCCGCCTGCACCCGCGCTTCCGCACGCCGCACATCAGCAGCGCGCTGGTGGGCCTGGTCTGCGCGTTCCTGGCGGGGTACTACGACGTGTCGGAGCTGGGACACCTGGTGTCCATCGGCACGCTGCTGGCCTTCAGCATCGTGTGCGCGGGCGTGTGGTACCTGCGCGTGAAGGAGCCGAACCGTCCGCGCCCGTTCAAGACGCCGTTCGTGCCGCTGTTCCCCATCCTGGGCATCCTGTCGTGCGTGTACCTGATGACGGGGCTGCCGCGTGTTGCGTGGGAGCGGCTGTTCCTGTGGCTGGCCATCGGCCTGGCGATCTACTTCCTGTACGGCCGGCGGAACAGCGTGGTGCAGCGCACGCACCACCAGGCGCACATCGACACGCCTCCTCGCCCGACGTACACGGACGAGAAGTAATCGTCGCGCTGGAGCGTGGATGAAAGACCGCCCCTCCCCCGGATTTCGGGGGAGGGGCGGTTCTCGTTTTTGGGGCCCCACCCCCGGCCCCTCCCGCAGAAATTGCGTGCGGAGAGGGAGAACCTTCGGCGAAGGAGGCTGGATCTGGCGCATCCCGCGGGCGCCCCCCATCCCCAGCCCTTCCCCCGCAAACAGCGCGGGGGAAGGGAGCCAGTGTGGTGCGCTACCAAGGCCCTTCGCCGCACCAGAGCCTGTCATCCTGAGGCCCAGGTGCGCCAAACCTGCCCCTAGCACACCCTTCGCGGGCCGAAGGATCTTGCATGTGCCACTTCCCAGCTTGGACGCGACAGCGGCACAGATGCCGGAGTCGCCTCGCTTCACGGGCGCGGCGCGGCGGGGCGCGCGGAGGCTGGCGGAGCTCGGTGCGCTTCGGCTGACCGTGGCTCATGCCCCGGGTGGGCCCCTCCCCCGGCCCCTCCCCGCATGCTGCGCATGCGGAGAGGGGAGAATTCGATTGCGCTTCGGCTGGCTTGGTGCGCTCGATCGTGGTGTGTACCCCCTCTCCCACGCTGTTTGCACGCTGTTTGTGGGAGAGGGTGGCACGCGTGTCAGCGCGGCCGGGTGAGGGCCCGGCGGCAGCGGAGGCCCCGGCTACACTGGCCGCTGCCGCACCCGAGCTTGTACGTGTCCGCCGCTAGATCCTTCGGCCCGCGAGGGTTGGGCCCCGGGCCAGTGCGGTGCGCCTGGGCCTCTGGATGACAGCGTGCGCTTCGGCTGGCTTGGCGAGCGCGACTCTTGGATGTACACCCTCGCCCCCCTTGTGGGAGAGGGTGGCACGCGTGTCAGCGCGGCCGGGTGAGGGCCCCAAGGCAGCCGAGGCCCCGACTTCAGTGAACCCGCGACAACGAAAAGCGTCGGGGAACGTCGTAACCCTACAAATACGTTGTACAATCGAGTAACGGCGACTACATTGATGTTTCCATCCCCCATCCGGAAGCCCGCCCGCGGAGCTGGTCCATGCCGCCCGTTACCGTTCTGATCGTCGACGACGACCCCGATCACCAGACCGTCTGCGGCGTCCTGCTTCAGCACGCCGGCTACCGCGTACTCCAGGCCCGCGACGGCGCGGAGGGCGTGCTGATGGCCCGCGACTCCCGCCCCGACGTGGTGCTGATGGACATGCGCATGCCTCGCATGGACGGAATCGCGGCGCGCCGGGAGCTGGCGCAGTCGCCGGAAACGTCCGGCATCCCCGTGGTCGCCCTCACGGCCGACGTCCTGAAGTGGCCGGAGGCGCGCGTTCTGGAAGAAGGCTTCAGCGCGCTGCTTCCCAAGCCGTGCAACCTGCACCGCATCCTTACCGTCGTGCGCCGGCTGGCGCCCGCCCCTTCGTCGCAGGGGGAACTGGTGGCCGCCGGCTGAGCCGGGTGGAGCAACGACGAGAGCGGGCCCGGAGGATCATCCTCCGGGCCCGCTGCGTTTCTCTGACGATCAAGGAATCTCACGCGGAGGCGCGGAGGTCGCGGAGGGCTTCCTCTGCTTTTCTCCGCGTCCTCCGCGCCTCCGCGTGATCCATTCCCGTCAGGGAGCGCCGCGGATCTCCGCCCCGCCCAGCTGCAGCCCGCGCACGGGCAGGCCTTCGGGGAGCATCCGCTCGATGGTGGACACGCGCACGGGCTCCGCCTTCAGGGCCACGTCCATGAAGCGCAGGGTGTCGCCCACCTGCATGCCGAAGCTGCCCGTGATGTGCGTGCCCGGTGCGCGCACGTCGGCGTTGCGCGCCAGGAACATGGTGCCGCCCGGCCGCGACTCGATGCGCAGCGACAGCCGGCCCGCCGCGTCTTCGGGAAAGCGCTTGTACAGCCAGCGCAAGTCGCCGAAATCCACCGAGTCGGTGCGGAACGCCACGTCGTACATGGGCGCCTCGGCGGGGTTGAACCACCGCGGAAAGCTGTCGCTGCGAACCACGCCCGACGTGGCCAGCAGCGAGTTGCGCAGCCGCACGACGGGAACGTCGAACTCGATGTGCCCCTTCAGCAGCGCGATGGTCCCCTGGCTGTGGTGCAGCTGCACCGGCTGCCGGAAGATCTGCGCTTCCGTGCGCAACGAATCCACGTGAATGCGCGAGCCCGAGCGCGTTCCCGGCGCGAAGCGGACGCGGGAGAGGCGGCCGTTCATCCGCCGGAAGTTCATGGTGCGGATGTACCCGCCGCCCACGCGGTTCACCAGGACCACGGAGGTGTCGGAGAGCGCCGCCGCGATCTCGGCCTGCTGCGCGCGGGCCGATAGCGTGGAGTCCGGCTTCCACACGTTCTGAACGCGCACCACGCCGTCGATCATCCGCAGGGTGTCGAGCAGGGTGACGCGCTCCACGCGCTTCGTGGTGTCTCTTTGGTTGGGAGCGGCCGCGAAGATCGCCTGGTAGTTCCACAGCGAGTCGCCGGGCAGCTTGAACACGTACACCTCGGGCTCGTACAGCGTGGCCCGGGTGATGTGGATGCGCGGCGAGAGCAGTGTCTTGACGTCGTAGTCCAGGTAGGCGCTGTCGGCCAGGACGAAGGCGCGGCCCTGCCGGTCCTTGAGCGACACGCCGTACAGCTTGGCGCCCTCGAACAGGTTTCCGTCGATGCGGTCGACGTGCAGCTGGCCGCCGTTCAGCCCCTTGCCCAGCGCACGCAGGGTGCGCTGCAGCACGAACTCGTGCCCGGTCCGGGTGCGCGCGACGATGTTCAGCACCAGCACGGCGAGCGCTACGCCCAGCAGCACCCCGCCCAGCCCCCAGGTGAAGAGACGGACGGCCCGGTTCCTCTTCATCCCCCCGCCTCCTGTGCGGATGCGGGGGAGGGTGCGGAGGCGCCGGCCACCCGTTCGCGCGCCAGGAAGATCCGCGCAACGTACCATGCAGCGGCGCCGATGCCCGCTGCTACGCCGGCCGCCATCCCCACGGCCTTCATCTCCTCACCCTTCGACAGGCGCCGGCGCTCATACCGCGGCATCGCGCACCTCCTTGCGGTCATCCATCCACAGCGCCTTGGTCACCTCGCCCTCGTCGTCCAGCGGCGGCCGGCCGCGGCGATAGAACAGGTGGCGGCTGGTGGGCAGAAAGTCGCCCGCGTCGTCAAAGTACATGTAGTGCGTGATGCGGATGTGCTTGTCATCCAGCTTCAGCACGTTCAGCGAGTTCTTTTCCCGCTCGCGCGCGCGCCCGCGCCGCGAGGTGGTGGTGCCGCTCTGCGCGATGACGATGCCGTGCTCGCGGTCTGCCCCGGCGTACACGTCGAGCGAGTTGCCGATGTACGCGCGGTGCAGGTGGCCGCCCAGGATCAGGTCCACGCGCATGGCCGTGAACGCGTCCAGCGCGCGCCTGGCCTGGGGCATGGCATCGGCGCCCTCCCAGTCCGGCGGCGGCGCGAAGTTGTGATGGGCCACCACGATGCGGTACGTCTCGTCAGCGATCCCCTGGAACGCCTCGCGCGCAAAGTCGATCTGCCACTGGTGGATGCGGCCGTTGACCGTAGCCTTGAGTGGCGCGGTGGAGTTGATGGCGACGATGCGCGCACCCGGGATGTCGGTAACGGTGTCCAGCTCCGGGAGGATGTGCTTGCGGTAGTAGCGATAGGGATCGAGCACCCGCTCGGCGATCCGCATCAGCGGCACGTCGTGGTTCCCCGGCGTGACGATCAGGGGAACGCTGGGGAGCGTGTTCAGGAATGCGCGCGCCTCGGCGAACTGCTCCTCGGTGGCGCGCTGGGTGAAGTCGCCCGAGGCCACGATGCAGTCGGCCTGCAGCCGGTGCGCAAAGGCGTGCAGTGCCCGCGCCACCTCCGGGTGGTGCGGCGGGCCGAAGTGAAGGTCCGAAACGTGAAGAAGCGAGATCAAAGCCGGCCCTGGAGCGACGTTCGTACGGTGGTGACTTCCCGACTTCGTTCCTGTCCTTCACTCCCCGTGCCACGGCGGGTTCCGTTACTTCGTAAGCCCGGGAAACGGCAGGTCCGCGCGGGCGTTCAGTTCCAGCCCGCCCACCTCGCCGCGCTGCCAGCGGAAGAGCGCGGCGCGGGCGATCATGGCCGCATTGTCGGTGGATAGCCGCGGCGACGGCGCGTACAACTGGCCGTTCTCCCCCAGCCGCTGGGCCAGCGCCTCGCGAAGCGCCCGGCTGTTCGCCACGCCCCCGCCCAGCACCACGCGCGGGCAGCGCATCTCGCGCACGCCCCGCATCGTCTTTGCGACCAGCACGTCCACTACCGCCGCCTGGAACGAGGCGGCCACGTGCGGCACTTCGTCCGCGAGCCTTCCCTCCCCTTCCAGGCGGCGCACGAGCAGCCGCAGGGCGTTCTTCAGCCCGCTGAACGACATGTCGTAGTACTCGCGGTCACCCGGGCGCTCGCCGCGGTTGAGCAGCGGACGGGGCAGCGGATGGCGGGTAGGGTCTCCCTCGGCCGCGGCGCGCTGGATGGACGGTCCGCCGGGGTATGGCAGTCCCAGGATCTTCGCCGCCTTGTCGAACGCCTCGCCCGCCGCGTCGTCACGCGTCGCACCCAGCAGCTTGTACTCGCCCCACGCGGGCACCCACAGCAGCATGGTGTGGCCGCCGGACACGAGGAGGGCCACGAACGGCGGCTCGGCGCCGGGGTGCTCCAGGTGCGTGGCGAACAGGTGCCCTTCCATGTGGTGCACGCCCACCACCGGCTTGCCCGCGGCCCACGCCGCCGCCTTCCCCCACGCGACGCCCACCAGCAGCGCGCCGATCAGCCCGGGCCCCGCGGTCACACCGACGACGTCCACGTCCTCCAGCCCCACGCCCGCCTCGCGCAGCGCGCCCGCGACCACGTCATCCACGGTGCGCAGGTGGGCGCGGGAAGCGAGCTCCGGAACCACGCCGCCGTACAGCGTGTGGATGTCCTGCGTGAAGATCACGTGCCCCAGCAGTTCGCGCTCACCCCGCAGCACGGCGGCGGAGGTCTCGTCGCAGCTGGTCTCGATCGCCAGCACCAGCGGTTCGCCGCTCACCGGGGTGCCTGGGCCGCGGGAGCGGGATTGGCTGCGGACGGCGGCGACGGCGCGGCACCCGGGGGCAGCACCCGCACGCGCTCGGGAACTGCCGTGGCCGTCACGCCCGCGGGCAACCTCTCGACGACCACCCGCGCGTCGGCACCCGCGGGAGGAAGCGCCGGCGGAAGCGAATCGTGCGAAATCACGGCTCGCAACGCGCCAGGGAACACGCGTCGCAAAGCGCGCTCGGGCCCGGAGAGGCGGACGGTCACCTCCGCGGGCTGCGCCTGCAGCCCGTCCGGCGCGGAGACGCGGATGGGCCCGACCGTCCGCTCCACGCGCCGGTCCACCGTTCCGCTCACCCGCACCCGCGTGCGGGCGAAGCTCAGCCCATCGAGCGCAGCGGTGTCGAGCGCCACCTCGTGGCTGAAGGTGGAGTCGTTGGGCACCACGTCGAAGCTGCGCGTCGTGAGCGCCTCCAGCGCGGCAAGGCGGTCCGCCGGGCCGGTCACCCGCACCTCGGCGGGAAGGATCACCAGGTCTTCGCCGACCGCATAGCGGTGCGTCGACCGTGCGGCGATGCGCGCCCGAACGGGCACCATGCGGCTGGTCAGCCGCTCCAGCCCCAGCGTGACGACGGACGGCCGCACGTCGCTCACCCGCACCGCCAGCCCCTGCGGAATGCGCACCATCGACGGGTCCAGCCCAAAGGTGCGCCGCTCGCCCACGTCGCGCACCGAGAGCACCAGCGTGGGGCGGTTGATGGCCAGCTCCCACAGCTCGCGGCCGGGTCCGGTGACCTGCACGCTGACCACGGCCGGTTCGGCCGGGGCGGTCACCACGAACTCCGGGTCGCGCACCACGGGATCCACGCGCACGGGAATCCACTGGCTGGTCACCTGCTCGGCGCTGACTACGGCCCAGATGAGGACGGCCAGCGCCAGGGCGGAAAGCTTCAGCCGCCAGTTGTACGTGAGGCTGCGGGCCAGCGACCGCTTCACGCGGGTCCCTCGGCGAGCAGGCGGCGCACGAGGTCGGCCTGCGCGGGGTGGTCCCACTCCGTCGCGCCGATCACCTTGCGGACGATCACGCCGTCGCGCCCCACCAGGAACGACTCGGGCACGCCAGTGGTCCGGTACGTCTGCTGGATGCGCCCGGACGCGTCGTGCCACACGGTGAACGTCAGCCCCAGTTCCTGCGCGAACGCCTGCAGATCCTTCGCACCCGTGGGCGCCTTGTCGACGCTGACGGCCACGATCTTCAACCCGCGCGGGCCCAACTCGCGGTGAAGCCGCTCCATCGACGGCATCTCGTCGCGGCAGGGGCCGCACCACGTGGCCCAGATGTTCACCAGCACCACCTGGCCGCGCAGCGCCGAAAGCGACACGGGACGGCCTTGCAGGTCTACGGCCCGGAAGTCGGGGGCGCGGGTGCCCACGTCCATGGGGAGGAAGTGATCGCGCACACTCCACCCCGCCGCCAGCAGCGCCGCGAGCACCCCCAGCGTCGCCACCCACCACACCCACTGCCGCCGCTTCGCCATCGTATCGCCATCGTCCCGCTGTTCAGTGTCTCTTGTCCCGCAGCCTATCGCCGCGGGGGTTCGTCCGGCTCAGGCTCCGGATCGGGGATGGGCTCTTCCACCGCCGGTTCCGCCGCCGCGGAATCCACCGCCACCGTGTCCGCGGCGGGGGGCGGCGGCGGGTTCGGGTCCGCGCCGGCCAACGTCAGCCGGACGGAGCTTCCCATCCGCAGGCTGTCGCCCGCCGCCGGCGACTGCGCGATCACCGTTCCCGCCGGCTCGGCGGACGCCGGATCGTACGCCACCCGGCCCGCGCTCAGCGACGTCACCTGCAGCCGCGCCTGGGCGGCGTCCTCCAGCAGTCCGACGACGCTGGGCACCAGCACCTTGGGCGGCCCCGCGCTGATCAGCAGCTCCACCGGGCCGGGAAGCGCGGCCGGCTTCCCCGCCTCGGGCCGCAGGCCGATGATGCTGCCCTCCTCGCTGCGGTGCAGCATGGTGCGGATGGCCACGCGAAAGCCGTAGCGCTGCAGCAGGATGATGGCGTCCGCGCGGGAGAGCCCCTTGATGGAGGGCACGACGCGCGTCTCCGGCCCGGAGCTGAGCACGATACGCACCTGCGTGCCCCGCGCCACCTCTTCGCCGGGCAGGGGCGTCTGCATCAGCACGCGCCCGCGGCCCACACGCGGGTTGGGCAGCTGCCCGCCGCGCAGCATCTCCAGCCCCAGCCGCTCCACCGCGCGCTCCGCCTGCCCCGCCGTGCGCCCGGTCAGGTCAGGGACCGTGACGATGGGCGAGCGCCCGAAGCCGGGAAAGAACAGGAACGTCATCACCAGGTAGCCGACCACGAACATCGACAGCCCGGTAATCAGCACGTACTTCTGCAGGCGGCGCTCGTCGAAGTACCGCCGGACGCGGCCGGGGATCTCGCGATGCCAGCCCCGCGACGGCGGCCGGACGCGCGCGTAGTAGCGCGGAGGCTTGCGGCTCACGCGGGCCTCCGCAGCCGCGCCGCGAACGCGCCGTCCACGCCGTGGCGCTGGGGCAGCACGCACAGCCGCCCGGATTCGTCCAGCACGGACCCGTCCACGGCGCTCGTCGCCTCCAGCGCCCACCCGGGGCGCGCACCAAGGAACTGCTCCACTCGCAACTCGTTCTCCTCCCGCTCCAGCGAACAGGTGGAATAGACCAGCAGGCCCCCGGGGCGCACCAGCTCCGCCGACGCGGCCAGCAGCTCGTCCTGCAGCCGCACCAGGGCTTCCAGGTCATCCGGCGTCACCCGCCAGCGCCCGTCGGGGTGCCGGCGCAGCGTTCCCGTACCCGTGCAGGGCGCATCCAGCAGCACCGCGTCTGCCGCGCGGAACGGCGGCCGGCGCGCGTCCGCCACCACCACGCCGATACGGTCGTCCCACCCGAGCCGCGCGGAGTTCTGCGTCACGCGCCGCATCCTCCGGCGCGACAGGTCCGCCGCGATGACGCGCCCCGCGCGCTCCGCCAGCCCCAGCGCCTTGCCGCCGGGCGCCGCGCACACGTCCAGTACCGTAGCGCCTTCAGCGACGTCGGCGTAGCGCACGACGAGGGCCGCCGCCGGATCCTGCACCACGGCCGGCACCGCGGTCAGCACCTCCGAGACCGGTGCGGCCGGGACGTGCAGCGAGTCGGGCGCGAAGTCGACCGGATTCGATTCGATTTCCGCCGCCCGCAGCCGTGCCCGCGCCTCGTCTACGGAGACGCCCAGCGGCCGGATGTACAGCTCCGGCCGCCGGTTGTTCGCCTCCACCAGCACCCGCGCCTGCGCGGGGCCCCAGCGCTCGATCCACTTCTCCACCAGCCACCGCGGGTGCGAGCCCCAGGTGGAGAGGAACGCGGCGGGATCGTCGTCGAACGACGGATACACGATCTCGGGGCGCCGCCGCAGGTTCTGCAGGATGCCGTTTACCAGCCCCGAGGCGCGCGGCACCCCCGCCATCCTCACCAGCTCCACGGATTCGGAGACGGCGGCGTACGCGGGAACGCTCCCCATCTCCAGCAGCTGGTACGCGCCCAGGCGAAGCACGTCGAGCACCGTGGGGTCCAGACTGGCCGCGCCGTCCCGCGCGAAGGTATCGACGATGTGGTCCAGCCGCCCCTGCAGCCGAAAGGTGCCGTACACCAGCTCCTGCGTCCACGCCCGGTCACGCGGGTCCAGCCCCTCGGTGGCCGCGTCGAGCGCGCGATCACCCAGCTCGCCCTCCCGGACGCGGGCAAGCGCTTCCAGCGCCGCCTGCCGGGTAACCGTCGGCTGTGCCGCCATTCCGTTCAGTCCAGCATGCCGGCCAGGGGCGACGACGGCACGGCGCGCTCCCGACGCGGCATGCGGCCGGCCAGGTACGCCAGGCGGCCCGCCTCCGTCGCCAGCGCCATCGCGCGGCCCATGCGCACGGGGTCGCGCGCCTCGGCCACGGCCGTGTTCATCAGGATGCCGTCCACGCCCTGCTCCATCGTCACCGCCGCGTCCGACGCCGTGCCCACGCCCGCGTCCACGATCACCGGCACCGAGAGGCGCGCCTTGATCGTGCGGATGTTGTACGGGTTCACCAGCCCCAGCCCGCTGCCGATGGGCGAGGCCAGCGGCATCACCGCCGCGCACCCCGCGTCTTCCAGCCGCAGCGCCGTGATCAGGTCGTCGTTGGTGTACGCGAGCACGACGAAGCCGTCCGCCACGAGCTCCCGCGCGGCGCGCAGGGTGGCCTCGGCATCGGGCAGCAGCGTCTCCTGGTCGCCGATCACCTCCAGCTTCACCCAGTTGGTGAAGCCGGCGGCGCGCGCCAGGCGAGCGTAGCGGATGGCGTCTTCGGCCGTGTAGCACCCGGCGGTGTTGGGAAGCAGCAGGTAGTCGTTGGGATCCAGGTGATGGAGAACGCCCTCTTCCTTCGTCCGGTCCAGGTCCACCCGGCGGACGGCGACCGTCACCACCTCGGTTCCGGACGCCTGGATGGCCGCCACCATCTCCGGGTTCGTGCGGTATTTTCCCGTCCCCAGCATCAGCCGCGACCGCAGCGGGCGATCGGCGATCACCAGCGGCGCGTCCAGGGCGGTGGGAGTGTCGAGCAGTGCTTCGGACATCGGACTTCAGTTCGTAAGTGCGATATGGGACGATTCGATCGGCGCCGGCGCATGCCTTGGCTGCCTCGCGCCGACCCCCTCTCCCGCAGACGGGGCCGCAGACGGGGCGAGGGGGAGAATTCGTGTGCGCTCCGGCTGACATCGACGACGGTCAGCCGCCGCCTACGAAGTGGACCAGCTCGAGCGAATCCCCCTCGTGGACGACGGTCTCCGCCAGCGATTCGCGGCGCAGGATCTCGCAATTGCGCTCCACTACGACCATGCGCGGATTCAGCGACAGGTGCTCCAGCAGGCGGTCGACTGTCAGCCCCGCGGGAATGGCGCGCTCGTCGCCGTTGACCCGGACCGTGATTTCCTCCGCCACCAGCGTGTCAGACATCGGTTCCCTTCCAGTACTTCAGATATTCGCGGACGGCCTCGGCGGGATCCGCCGCGTCCCACACCCCGCGGATCACCGCGATCCCGGACGCCCCCGCCTCGCGCGCCTCCCCCGCCCGCTCCGGCGTCACCCCGCCGATCGCGATCACGCGGATGCCCGACGACGCGATCTCCCGGATCAACTCCAGCCCGGCGCCTGCCCGTCCCGGGTGCGACGGCGTCGGCCAGATCGTCCCGGCGACCACGAAGTCCGCTCCTTCCGCTGCCGCGTCGATCGCCTCGGCGGCTGAGTGGACGGAGGCGCCGACGAACCGGTCCGGACCCAGCATCCGCCATGCGTCGCGCACCCGCACCCCGCGTGCACCCACCTGCGCGCCATCCGCCGCCGCGAGCGCAACGTCGATCCGCTCGTTCACCAGCAGCACCGCGCCCCCGTCAGCCGTGCGACTGATCACGTCGGCGAGGTCGTGCAGGCGGCGTCCGGAGGCGCGCGGGGCGCGAAGGTGGAACACGATGTCGCGCCCGCCAGCCTCCAGGATGAGCCTCGCGCGATCCGCGAAGTCCGTCCGGCCCACCACCTCGTCGTCGGTGACGATGTGAAGCGGCGGAAGCGAATCAGGCCTCGCCACCGAACCGGTCGCCCACCGACACGCCGCGGCCGCGCACCCACTCGCCCGCGCCCATCCGGCGCTTGCCCGGCGGCTGCACCTCGCGCACGCGCACGGCGCCGCTGGCGCAGGCGATCAGCACGCCCTCCTGGCCGTCCGCCTCCAGCACCTCGCCCGGTGCGCCGACCGCCTCGGGCACCACCTGCGGGCGAAATAGCTTCACCGGGCCGCGGTCACCCAGCGGACTCCAGGCGCCCGGCACGTCGTCCATCCCGCGAATCCACAGCGCCACCTCGTCCGCGGAGCGCGACCAGTCCAGGCGCGCCACCTCGCGGTCCACCTTGGGCGCGTACGTGGCGCGGGCGTGGTCCTGTGGCAGGGCATCCAGCCCGCCCGCCTCCATGAGGGCCAGCGCCTCCACCAGCGCCTCGGCGCCCACCTCGGCCAGGCGCATGGCCAGCTCGCTGGCGGACTCGTCGGACTCGATGGGCTCCTCTACCTGCAGCAGCACCGGGCCGGAATCCAGCCCCGCCTCCATGCGCATGATGGAAACCCCCGACGTCTCGTGGCCGCGCACGATGGCCCACTGGATGGGCGCCGCGCCGCGAAGCTCGGGCAGCAGCGAGGCATGGATGTTCACCGACCCCAACGGCGGCAGCTCCAGCACCTCGGGCCGCAGGATCTGCCCGAACGCTACGACCACCGAGATGTCGGGGCCGAGCGCGCGAATCTGCGCGAGGAACTCGTCCCCGCGCGCCCGTTCCGGCTGCAGGATGGGCACGCCCATCTCCAGCGCCTCCTGCTTCACCGGCGAGAGCGCCACCGCCCGTCCCCGCCCCGCCGGCCGGTCCGGCTGCGTGACGACCCCCACCACGTCGTGCCCCTCTTCGCACAGGGCGCGCAGCGCGGGAAGCGCAAAGGCCGGCGTGCCCCAGAACAGGACCCTCACGGCTTCGACAGCTTGCGGTACTTCTTTACCAGCATGGAGCGCTTGATCGGCGACAGGCGGTCGATGAACAGCACCCCGTCAAGGTGGTCGATCTCGTGCTGAAGGCAGCGCGCCATCATCCCGTCGGCGTCGATGCGCACCGGGTTGCCCTGCGTGTCCAGCCCCTCGACCACGCACGTCGCCGGCCGGTCCACCGAGCCGGTGACGCCGGGGATGGAAAGGCACCCTTCCTCCACGCGCTCCGTGCCGCCCCCCGACTCCACGATGCGCGGGTCGATCAGCGCCAGCTTCCCGGCGCCTTCCTCGTCCACGTCCACCACGATCAGCCGCATCCCCAGCCCCACCTGCGGCGCCGCCAAGCCGATGCCGCGGGCGTCGTACATCGTCTCGAACATGTCCTGCACCAGCCGGTCCAGCTCCGGACCCGGCGCCGGCACCTCTTCGGCGCGGCGGCGCAGGACCTCGGCGCCCAGCGTCTCGATCTTGAGGACGGGCATGCTACTTCTTTTCCGCGCCCGCCGTCACCGGGCCGGTGCGCCGGGCAATCTTCGAGCGCTCCACGACCACCGTCGACTGCCCGCTCTTCACCTGCACCTGGTCGTCCTTGATCCCCGTGATCTCGCCGATCAGCCCGCCCGCGGTGACCACCTGGTCGCCGCGCTGCAGGCTATTCACCATCTCCTGGTGCGCCTTCAGCTGCCGCCGCTGCGGAACGAAGAAGACGATGTAGAAGATCACGATGATGATGAGCATGGGCATGAACCCCAGCAGCGAACTGCCCTGGCCCTGCCCCGAAGCCTGCGCGAGAAGAAGGAGTTCCATCGATCCGGTCAGCCGTGGGTTGATGTGCCGATGTTCAGGCGTTTGCGCGGGCCGCCTTGCCCGCGTGAAAGCGGTCCAGCCAGGCGCGGCTCCACGAGGTGAAGTCGCCCGCCACGATCCGTTCGCGCGACGTTTCCGCCAGGCGGACCAGGAACCGCAGGTTGTGGATAGACAGAAGCCGCATGCTCAGCCCCTCGCCCGCCACGAACAGGTGCCGCAGGTACGCCCGCGTGTACGTGCGGCACGTGTAGCAATCGCACTCGGGGTCCAGCGGCCCCGGGTCGGCGCGGAAGCGGTGCTGCTTGATGTTCGCCTGCCCCTCGCCCGCGATCCACACCGCGCCGTTGCGCCCGTTTCGCGTGGGGGCAACGCAGTCGAACATGTCCACACCCCGGGCGATCGCCTCCAGCAGGTCGTCCGGGTAGCCCACGCCCATCAGGTAGCGCGGCAGCCCGGGCGGAAGCTCCGGCTGAACCGCCTCGAGCATGGCGTGCATCTTCGGCTTGGGCTCGCCCACCGACAGCCCGCCGATGGCGATGCCGTGCCAGTCGCCCGCGGAAAGCGTCGCCCGCGCCGATTCGCGACGCAGATCTTCGTACACCCCACCCTGCACGATGGGAAACAGGGTCTGCACCGGCCCTTCCGGGTCCTCGCCCGGCAGTTCGGCGAAGCGGCGGCGGCAGCGTTCCAGCCAGCGCAGGGTGCGCTCGTACGCCTCCGTCGCCAGCTCCCGTGACGACTGTCCCGGCGGGCACTGGTCGAAGGCCATGATGATGTCGGCCCCCAGCGCCCG
>NZ_DATBNB010000320.1 GCF_036554565.1 Longimicrobium sp.
CAGACTTCGTGTGGTTGTTGCCGCGAATTCATTCGCCCCGGCAGGCCCGGGACTCACCCAATCCTCTGCAACCGCGCACCGCGCCGAGTGTGTGGCGGATCCCTCAGTCGCTGCCAGGTTTGGTGTGTCGGCAGGCTCGCATTGGCCGCTCCATCGGGATGACATCGGTTTCGGGGCTGCCCGCGCACTCACGCACTCACGCACTCACGCACTCACGCACTTCTGTTCACTCCGCCTCCTCCCGCAGGGCCCGCCCAAGCGGCGTGCGGACGGCGTTCCACCCCGGCAGCAGCCCCGCGACCGCGCCGACGGCGATTACGATGCTCATCGCCAGCACCACGCGCCCGGGCTCCCAGGCAAAGAACGTCATCTTCGCGGGGATGCCGGGAAAGGAAAGGAGGATGCGGTCCAGCCGACCCGCCATCCACAGCCCCATCGGCAGGCCGGCCAGGCACCCCAGCCCGGACAGCACCAGCCCCTCCGTGACGATCGCCCCCAGCAGCCGCCCGCGCCCCACGCCGATGGCGCGCAGCGTGGCGATCTCGCCGAAGCGCTCGCGCACGCCGATGGTGATGATCGTCGACACCAGCAGCGCCGTCACCACCAGCGCCACGCTCCCCAGGATGGTCGCAAGCTGCTGAAAGTAGAGCAGCCGCCGGTCCATCTCGGCCATCAGCTCGCGCGTGGAGTAGGTGGACACCTCCGGCACGGCGGCGGTGATGCGGTCCGCCAGCGCGTCGTCATCCACCCCCGGCTCCGTGGCCACGCCGAAGAGCGACACTTCGCCCGCGCGGCCGCTGGCGCGCTGCACGTCGGCGATGGGCATGGCGAGCGAGCGCTGGCCGGCGTAGTCGTACAGAAAGTCCGCCACGCCGCTGACAACGAAGGTTCGCGTCTGCCGCGCGCGCCCCAGCGACGCGTCCGGGTCCGTCGCCAGCCGCAGGGTGTCGCCCGGCGACAGCGTCTCGTCCCGCGCCAGCGGCTCGCTCACGATCACTTCCCCCAGGCGCGGCTCGCGCCCGTCCACCACCTGGTACAGGAACTGGGCGGCGGGATCGACCCCGCTGGTGAACAGCGGCTCGCCGGCGCTGTCGCCGCGGGCGAGGTAGAACTGCGCGCCGAGGACCGGGGCCACGGACTTCACCCCCGGCACCGCCGCGATCCGCCGTCCGACCGCGTCGCCGCCCACGATTCCGGCCTCGCTGTCGAAGGGCAGGCTGCCGCGCGGCGTCACCCGCAGCGCATATCCGCTGACGCCCAGCAGGTCGCCGAACGAGCCCGTGAGCCCCGAGGCCAGCATCGTCATGTCCAGCAGCAGCGCGGCCGAAACGGCGATGCCGGCCAGCGCCAGCGCCGTCCTTCCGCCGCGCCGGAACAGCGACCGCAGGAAGGCGGATACGATCACCGCTCCCCCAGCTTCTGCGGCGCGACGCGCACCAGCCGCCACGCCGCGAGCACCCCGGCAATCGTCCCCAGCGCCAGGCCCAGCAGCGCCGCGATCAGCACGATCCGCGGCGTCACCAGCGCAAAGCGCAGCGTGGTGTCGTACACCCGGGCGTAGTGCGCGTTGACGATCCGCGTCACCACCACGCCCAGCCCGGCGCCCGCAATCGATCCCACCACCGCGATCCCGATCGCCTCCAGCACGACGGCGCGGAACACCGTCCCCCGGCTGACGCCGATCAGCCGCAACGTGCCCATGTCGCGCTTCCGCTCGTCCACGCGAATGATCATCACGCAGAGCAGGAAGATGGCGCTCGCCAGGACGGTGACGATGCCGATGGCATCGTGAAAGCGCGAGACGACACGGAAGGTGGCGCTCGTCTCCTCCGCCAGCGCCGCGCTCCCATACGCCCGCGTCCCGAAGGCGACGGACTCGACCCAGCGCGCGGCCGGGTCTGCCCGGGCGCCGGGGGCGAGCACGATGGCGAAACGGTCCACGCGGTCGTGCGTGGGCAGCATCGCCTCGAGGTCGGGCAGGTGCAGGCGCACCTCGTAGTCGTTCCGCGCGATGCGGTTGGGATCGGCCTCGCGCTCGAACACGCCCGCCACCACGAACGGGCGCGGCTGGGCAGAACCCGCTAGCGCACGGACGCGCACGGTGTCGCCCACGGCCACGGGTATCGCTTCCGCCAGCCGCCGCTCCACCAGCATCCCGGGCGCGGGTTGAACCACGACGGCCTGCAGCGCCGCCGCCACCAGCATCATCGAGATCAAGCTTGCTCCTGTAGCGTCACGGAGGCAGCGATCCTATGCAAAGCTGATGCGACGGCGCCGGGGTCGCATCTCATCGCCAGTGTTGTGTTCGGTGCACTTTCGGTTACTATGCCATCATGTGTTAACATCATGTGTAACCTGCTGACCTCGTTCCGGTGGCGTCGCATGGGCCAGAAGAGCAACATCGAGTGGACGGACGCAACGTGGAACCCCACGACGGGGTGCACGAAGCTCACCGCCGGATGCGACAACTGCTACGCGCACACGCTGGCGCACGGCCGGCTCGCCGACATCTACGTCAGCCGCCTGCCGGTGGTCGACACGCCCCAGACGCGGGCAGACCCGTTCGCGGTTCGGCTCTGGGACAGCCGCCTGGACGAGCCCGCGAAGTGGCGCAGCCCGCGCATGGTTTTCGTGAACTCGATGTCCGACCTGTTCCACGTGGATGTGCCCGACGCATTTACGCGGCGTATCTTCGAGGTCATGCTGCGCGTCGAGCGCCACACGTACCAGGTGCTTACGAAGCGCCCGGCGCGGATGGCGCGCTTCGTCCGCATGAACGCCGACCTCTTTCCGGATGGGGAAGTTCCCGCTCACATCTGGATGGGCACGAGCATCGAGGACGATCGCGTGCTGTTCCGCGCGGATCACCTCCGCGCCGTTCCCGCCGCGGTGCGCTTCCTGTCGTGCGAGCCGCTGCTGGGCTCGCTCGCGGGCCTGGCCCTGCACGGAATTCACTGGGTGATCGCGGGAGGCGAGAGCGGGATCGGGTATCGCAAGATGGAGCCGGACTGGGTTCGTGGGCTCCGCGACCTGTGCGTGGGCGAGGGCGTCGCGTTCTTCTTCAAGCAGTGGGGCGGGCGCACGCCCAAGGCGGGCGGGCGAGAGCTGGATGGTGAAGCGTGGGACCAGCTGCCGTTCATTGCGGCCGTCGTTGCAGGGGCATAGGCGGACTACAGGCCCAGGGTGCCCTGCGTATCCGAGTACTTCATGGTCTGACGCCAGAAGTGATAGCCACGCTCGCTCTTGCTGAAGAAGAGCAGGTAGTACAGCGGCACCTGCCCTGATTCCGTCCTCACCCGATACACGTCGCTGTCCATCAGGCGCTGATAGCCGATCCGCTCCATCGCCGCGCGGTATTGCAGCATCAGAAACTGCTGAAAGCCGGTTCCGCGCTGCTTCGCCGCACGCCATTTCTCTCGCCACTCCGGGTCGCCCAGCAGCCGCTCCACCTTCGTGCTCCCCGGATTCACGTAGTTCGCCTCGTTCCGCTGCCCATCCATCTGCGCCGCGAGCAGGATCAGGAAATCCATCCGGTTCCCCGCGGCGAGCCGCTCGACGATGCCGAAGTCGAACGAGAGGTCGTACGGGTCGGCGAAGCAGAAGCTCAATACTGAGCTGTCGGAGGGAAGCGCGGCCCGAATCTGCGGAATCGCACTCACGGCGGGCGCATGGATGATGGTGCAATCCGCCCATGCGTAGTCCCGAGCCACGCGCGCCTCGAGTGCGGCTACACGCTCCTCGTCGTCGTCGCAGAAGATGTACTTCGTGAACGGATCGGGCATGGAGAGGGCCAGCAACGGCGACCCCAGCACGATCTCGCCCGTTTCCCTGATGGCGGCCTTACCGGCACCCGCGAAGAGATCGATGTACACGCGGTGGCGGTACCGATGCTTCATCCCGCGGGCGAAGATGGTCGCGTACGTCCACAGGCGCAGGTACTTCTGCCGCCCCCACTCGCCAACCGACGGAGTGTGGAGCTCATCGGGGGTAGCCTCGGGAAGCTTGTCGTAAATATCCATGGCGGCGCCGCAGGTTCGAGGGCGAGAGCACGAACCTTCAGGCGCCGGGACTCAGGCGTCAAGATTTGTATTTCCCGTCAGCCGTGGGCTTTTTCCTGAATCCGCGTACGCCACCGCCCATCCTGAATCGTACGGACCGCGGCCTTCCGGGGTGAAGCGGGCGAGGGTGAAGCCGGCTTCGGCCAGCTCGGAGACGAGCTCGGCCTCGTCGAAACGGTGCACCAACATGGGGGTCAGGTCGTCGCCCAGGGCCGGAGGCTCGCGGCGCAGCACGCGGCGGAGCAAGCGGGCGACGCGGAAGATCAGCGCAAGGCGCGGCGAGTGGTCCGGCCGGGTGAAGAACGAGAGCAGGACCGGGGAGCCCTCCGTCAGCAGGGGGCGGAGATCGCGCAGGAAGCGGATGCGGCGCTCGCGTCCGGCGATCAGCATGTAGGCGCTCCATCCTACGACGATGCCGTCGTACGGGCCCGCGCCGGCGGGGGCGGCGTCGCGCGCGATCAGCCGGACGGCGGCCTGGCATCCGTGCCGCGGCAAGAGGTCGCCCGCGTACGCCACCAGCCCGGGGTTGCACTCGAAACCCTCGACGTGGAACCCCTGCCGCGAAAGGGCGATCACCTCGCGCCCCGCGCCGGCCCCGATCACCCCGATCGTCCGGCGCCCGGCGAAGAAGTCGGCAATCGCCCCGGCCTCCCAGTCGAACAGGCCGCGGAGGTTGTGAGCCTCGTCGTTGTACGACCCAGCCGTGGCGAAGTGCGCCTCGTCCACTTCCTGCATCGTTTCGCGCGAAAGGACGCCCAGCCACACCCCGGTGTGAACGGCGTTGAGAAGCAGCTGCAGCCGGCGCCACTGCGCCTGCTCCCACAGGAAGAAGCGAACGAGCGTGCGCGGGCGTTTCGGCATGGCATGGGGCCGGGGCAGATGCGGACGGAGCGGCTGGGCCAATCATCGGGTGAGCACGGCCGCTCTGTCAAATACGCGACGGCGGACCCGCCACAGACACCTCCCAGGCCGGGGCGGGCCGGGCGGGCCGGGCGGGGCGGGCCTGCACCGGAGCATGGGCGCGCCCGACCACCGGAGCCGCACGAGAGCGTGCAGTCCGCGCAGGCGGACATCGTGTGATTGTTGCAGCGAATTCATTCGCCCCTGCAGGGCTCCGGCACATCCGCCACTCCGGCGCATCACCCATAGTGTGTGGCGGATCCCTCAGTCGCTGCGGTCTACGGTGCACGGAAACGCTCGCCTTGGCCGCTCCATCGGGATGACATCGGCCCTGATCTCCGCCTCGTTCGATGCGTATCCGCCGCTGCCACACACACGTGCGGAGGAACGGTTGTTTTCATAACGTTCCGTATTGACTGAACGTATCGAACACATTAGCTTCTCGGTCCGACGGCGCGCCGGATCAGGCGCCGGGAGCCCACATCGGCAGAGACTCAGGATGCACGAGGCGGTTCAGCAACTGGTGGAGCGGATGGCGCTCATCTGCGAAAAGGAAGGGATGCCCCGCATCGGCGGGCGCATCCTGGGCTATCTGCTCGCCACCGACCAGACGGTCTCCCTGGACGACCTCGCCGAGCGGCTGCAGGCCAGCAAGGCCTCCGTCAGCACCAACGCGCGGATGCTGGAGCAGTTCGGCATGATCCAGCGGGTGAGCGTGATGGGCGACCGCCGCGACTTCTACCGCGTGGAAGACGATCCCTGGGCCCGCATGCTCCGCGTGGCGCAGGGCCGCTGGCGCGACATGGTGAACGTGTTCGGCGAGGCCGCCGAGCGCCTTCCCGAGCCCGCCGGACGCGCCCGCGTGGAGTCCGCCCGCCGCTTTCACGAGCTGCTGATCGCCGAGTGCGACGCGCTCATCGAGCGCTGGAACCGGCTGGACGGCGCCGCGGACGAGGCCGCGGCGCCCGTGCGCCGGGCCACGGGATCGTAACGATTCCGTGGCGGTGTAAGCAACCACTTGCATACACAAATGGCGGCGACTATCTTGGCCCCATGGACGTACGAGAGAAGCTGCTGACGGCGGCACTGAAGGTGTTCGAGGAGGCCGGATCGCGCGGGGCCACCACGCGCCGCATCGCCTCCGAGGCGGGGGTGAACGAGATCACCCTGTTCCGCCACTTCGGAAGCAAGGCCGCGCTGATGAGCGAGGCGCTGGCGTGCGCCTCGGCCGCGCCGGTGGAAAACCGCCTCCCCGCGGAGCCCGCCGACCCCGCGCGCGAGCTGCTGGCCTTCAGCCGCACGGGCTATCAGCACCTGCGGCGGAACGCGGCCATGATCCGCACCGCCATGGGCGAGATGGAGCAGGCGCCCGACGCGGCGCGGTGCGTGGCCGCCAACCCGGCGCGGGTGCACGAGCAGCTGAAGGCGTACCTGGCGCGGCTGCAGGAGCGGGGGCTGGCCTCCACCGACTGGGACCCGCACGCCGCCTCGTCCATGCTGATGGGCACGCTGTTCAGCGACGCCATGGGGCGCGACATGATGCCGGAGAAGTACCCGTACTCCGAGGCCGAGGCCCCGGCGCACTATGTATCGCTGTTTCTGCGGGCCATTGGCGTCAATGCGCCCGCGGAGCACCACCCGGCGGATGGCTCGCCGCTGCAGGACCCCTGAACGTGGTTCCACCCATCAACGCAGACGCGACCTGTAACGATATGCCCAACATTCCCTGGCCCGGCCGCTGGACGCGCCTCGCCGCCCTGGCGGCGGCGCTGGTGCTGGCGGGGCCCGTGCTGGCCCAGCAACCTGTCGAGGCGCGCCGGGCCCTGACCCTGGACGAGGCGCTTCGCCTGGCCGAGGACGCCAGCGAAACGGTGCAGGTGGCCCGCGCCGGCCTCACCCGCTCGCGCGGCGCGATGCTCCAGGCGCGCAGCGAGGGGCTTCCCCAGCTTTCGGGATCGCTCTCGTACAGCCGCGCCCTGGCCTCGGAGTTCCAGGGCATCGGCGGCGGCGCCGAGCCCGACACGACCGGGCCTCCGCCTCCGCAGAACTGCGGGCGCTACACGCCCAACCCGACGCTTCCCCTCGGGCAGCGGATCGACTCGCTGGAGCACGCGGTGAACTGCGCCACGAACTCCAACCCGTTCGCCGCCTTCGGCGACCTGCCGTTCGGCCGCGAGAACACCTGGCGCATCGGGCTGAACCTGTCGCAGCCCGTCTTCACGGGCGGGCGCATCCAGGCCCAGAACCGCATCGCGCAGGCGGGGCGCACCCGCGCGGAGCTGGAGCTGGCGACGCAGAGGGCGCAGCTGGCCATGGACGTCACCCAGGCCTACTACGACGCCGTGCTGGCCGACCGGCTGGTGGGCATCGCCGAGGCCACGCTGCAGCAGGTGGAAACCACGCTGGAGCAGACGCGGCTCGCCCGGCAGGTGGGGAACCAGCCGGAGTTCGAGCTGCTGCGCGCCCAGGTGACGCGCGACAACCAGCTTCCCGTGCTCATCCAGCGCCGCTCCGACCGCGACCTGGCGTACGCGCGGCTGATGCTGCTGCTGGACCTGCCCACGGACGAGCCGGTGTCGCTCACGACTTCGCTCGACGAGACGGTCGCCGTGCCCGTGGCGCGGTTCGCCGCCAACGAGGCGCTGCTGGGCGATACCACCGCCGCCAACCGCGCGGCGGTGCAGCAGGCGCAGACGCTGGTGGACGTGCAGGCGTCGGCGCTCCGCATCGCCCGCTCGCAGCGGCTGCCCAACCTGAGCGTCAACTCGCAGTTCGGCCGGGTCGCCTACCCCGAGGGCGCGTTCCCGGGGTGGAACGACTTCCGGTCCAATTGGACCGTGGGCGCCACGCTCGCCATGCCCATCTTCACCGGCGGACGCATCCGCGGCGACGAGATGGTGGCGCAGGCCAACCTGCTCGAGGCGCAGGCGCGCGTTCGCCAGGCGCAGGACGCCGCCCGGCTGGACACGCGGGTAGCCATCGAGCGGCTGCAGTCGGCCCGCGCGCAGTACGAGGCGAGTGCGGGAACGGTGCAGCAGGCGCAGCGGGCCTACCAGATCGCCGAGGTGCGGTTCCGCGAGGGGATCAGCACGCAGGTGGAGCTTTCGGACAGCCGCATCCTGCTTCAGCAGGCGCAGGCCAACCGGGCCGTGGCCGCGCGCGACCTGCAGATCGCGCAGGCGCGGGTCGCGCTCCTTCCCTTCCTCCCCTTCGGCAGTGCGGGGCAGGGGCAGTCGCAGTCGCAGCAGCAAAACCAGCAGCAGGCGCCGCGGCAGCAGCCGCGCCAGGCGCCGGCGGACCAGGGACAGGCGTTCACCTCCGGGGGCGAGTGATGGTTATGCGGATGAAGATGGCAGGCGCGCTGGCGATGCTTGCGCTGGCGGTGGGTGCATGCGGCAGCCCGGGCGAGGCCGCCGAGGGCGAAAAGGCCAAGGCCGCGAACGACGCGGTGGTCCTGGGCCCCGAGGCCGTGTACGTGGTGCAGGCAGAGGAGATTTCCAGCGGCCCGGCCCTGTCGGGAACGCTGAAGGCCGACCGCGAGGCGCAGGTGCGCGCCGAGGTGGGGGGCACCGTGCTTTCCGTGCACGCCGACCAGGGGCAGACCGTCGGCGCGGGGCAGGTGCTGGCCCGGGTGGACGCGGCGGCGCTCCGCGAGCAGTACGTCTCCGCCCAGTCGGCCGTGCGCTCGGCCGAGCAGACGGTGGCCGTCGCGGCGCGCAACGTGGAACGAAGCCAGTCGCTGAACGCGGCCGGCGCCCTGGCCGACCGCGACCTGGAGGCCGCGCGCAACCAGTTCGCCGGCGCGCAGTCGCAGCTGGCTGGTGCCCGCGCGCAGCAGGCGGCGGCCGAGCGGCAGCTTTCGCGCACCAGCGTCCGCGCGCCCATCGCGGGCGTCGTCGCCGCGCGGCCGGTGAACGCGGGCGACGTGATCGCCCCCGGCGCGCCGCTGTTCACGGTGGTGGATCCTGGCAGCATGCGGCTCGAGGGCTCCGTCCCCGCGGCGGACCTGGGGCAGGTGCGGCAGGGCGCCACGGTGCGGTTCACCGTCACCGGCTACCCCGGGCAAACGTTCACGGGCACGGTGTCGCGCATCAACCCGTCGGCCGACCCCGTCACCCGCCAGGTGCCGGTGTACGTGACCATCCCCAACGGCGGCGGCACGCTGGTGAGCGGCTTGTTCGCCGAGGGCCGGGTGCTAGCGCAGGCGCGGCAGGGGATCGCCGTTCCCGCCTCGGCCGTGGACGAGCGCGGCGTGCAGCCCTCCGTGCTGCGCCTGGCCAACGGCAAGGCCGAGCGGGTGCCGGTGACGCTGGGCGCCCGCAACGCCGAGACGGACCGGGTAGAGATCACCTCCGGCATCAGCGCCGGCGACACGCTGCTGGTGGGCGCGGCGCTGGGCACCACGCCGGGCACGCGCGTGGAGGTCCGCGCGGCGGGCGCCGCCGCGGCGCCGGCCGCCCGGTAAAAGGAGACCGACCATGTTCATCTCCGATTTCGCCATCAAGCGGCCGGTCATCACCGTGGTGACCATGCTGTCGCTGGTGGTGTTCGGCATCTTCGCGCTGCTCAGCCTGGACACCGACGAGTTCCCGGAGGTCGAGGCGCCGTTCATCTTCGTCTCGGTGCCCTATCCCGGCGCCTCGCCCGACATCGTCGAGCGCGAGGTGGTGGAGCCCATCGAAGAGGCGGTCGCGGGCATCAGCGGTGTCGACGACATCCAGAGCCAGGCGCTGGACGGCTTCGGCTCCATCCAGGTGATCTTCGTCTACGGCAAGGACCCGCAGCAGGCCTCGCAGGACATCCGCGACGCCATCAGCCAGATCCGGGGCGACCTTCCGCAGGAGATGGAAGAGCCCATCCTGGCGCGGTTCGACCCGAACGACCAGCCCATCATCTCGCTGACGCTTTCGTCCGAGACGCTGTCGCCGGCCGAGCTCACGCGCATCGCCGACCCGGGCATCACCCGCGACCTGCGCGGCATCAACGGGGTGGCCGAGGTGCAGGTGGTGGGCGGCGTGGAGCGCGAGCTGACGGTGGAGGTGGACCCGGCCCGCCTGCAGGCCGCGGGCATAGCCATGCCGCAGGTGATCCAGGCGCTGCAGTCGCAGAACCTGGCCGTGCCCGTGGGCCGGCTGAACGAGCCGCTGGAGGAGCGCACCATCCGCCTCCGCGGCCGGCTGCAGACCCCCGCCGAGTTCTCCAACCTGGTGGTGGCCTCGCGCGGCGGCATTCCCGTGCGCCTGGCCGAGGTGGCGACGGTCCGCGACGGCACCGAGGAGGCCCGCTCGCTGGCGCTCTTCAACGGCAAGCCGGCGGTCGGCATCGACCTGGTCAAGGCGCAGGGCGCGTCCACGACCACCGTCGCCGACGCGGTCATCGGGCGCATCGAGACGCTGCAGAAGCAGCTTCCGCCCGGCGCCACGCTGAACGTGGTCCGCAACTCGGGCGAGCGGGTGGCCAGCTCGGTCGCCAACGTCGAGGAGGCGCTGTTCCTGGGCGCCATCCTCACCGTGCTGGTGGTGTTCGTCTTCCTGAACTCGTGGCGCTCCACGGTGATCACCGGCCTGGCGCTGCCGGTGTCGGTGCTGGCGGCCTTCGTGGCGGTGCAGGCGTTCGGATTCACGCTCAACACCATGTCGCTGCTGGGCCTTTCGCTCGCCATCGGCATCCTGATCGACGACGCCATCGTGGTGCGCGAGAACATCGTGCGCCACGTGGAGATGGGGAAGGACCACCACACCGCGGCGCGCGAGGGCACGGACGAGATCGGCCTCGCGGTGGCGGCGACCACCTTCTCGATCGTCTGCGTGTTCGTGCCCATCGCCTTCATGGGCGGGCTGGCGGAGCAGTGGTTCGCGCCCTTTGCGCTGACCATCGCCTGCTCGGTGCTGGTGTCGCTGTTCGTGTCGTTTTCGCTGGACCCCATGCTCAGCGCCTACTGGCCGGACCCGCACCGCGAAGAGCACGAGAAGTGGTTCATCACCCGCTGGCTGGACCGCTTCAACCATTGGTTCGACCGCCAGGCCAACGGCTACCGCAAGGTGGTCGGGTGGGCGCTCGACCACGAGCTGGCGATGATCCTGATCGCCCTGGGCACGTTCATCGGCGCGCTGGTGGTGCCCGCCAAGGGCATTTACGCCTTCTTCGCGGTGATGATCGTGGTCGCCGCCGCCGTGGTGGTTCTCTCCACGGTGCGCTTTCCCCGCGGCTTGACGGGCGCAACGATGAAGGCCGTGGTCGGCGCGCTGTCGCTGGTGCTGATGTTCATGGCCATCGGCGTGGCGCCCGCGGGGGGCAAGCTCGGCTTCGAGTTCTTCCCCGCCGACGACCAGTCGGAGTTCGAGGTGGACATCGACACGCCCCCCGGCGCCAGCCTGGAGTACACCCGGCTGAAGAGCGAAGAGGTGGCGGCGCTCGCCCGGCGCGAGCCCGAGGTGCGGTACACCTACACCACCATCGGCGGCCGCGGCGGGTCGGTGGACGAGGGCAAGGTGTACGTGCGCCTGGTGCCCAAGGCCGACCGAGGCCGCGGGCAGAAGGAGATCGCCAACGCGGTGCGCATCGCCGCCAAGCGCGTGGGCGGGGCCACGGCCGCGCTGGGCACGGGCAACTTCGGCGGCACCAAGCAGATCATGATCCAGCTGCAGGGTCCCGACATTGCCGTGCTCAACCGCCTGGCCGAGCAGATCGAGGGCGAGGTGCGGCAGGTGCCCGGCGCCGTGGACGTGGGGCTTTCCACCAAGGGGCAGAAGCCCGAATTGACGGTGGAGCTCAACCGCGGGCTGGCGGGAAGCCTGGGGATCAGCGCCGCGCAGGTGGCGCAGGCGCTGCGCCCCGCCTTCGCCGGGGTGGACGCGGGCGACTGGGTGGACCCCAACGGCGAAACGCGCGACGTGTACGTGCGCTTTGCCCCCGAGGCGCGCCAGCGCACCGGCGACCTGGAGCGCGTGCCCCTGGTGATGGCCGGGCCGCAGGGGCCGGTGACCATGCCGCTGGGGCAGGTGGCCACCATCCGGCGCGAGCTGGGGCCGGCGCAGATCAACCACCTGGACCGCGAGCGGGTGATCAACGTCGAGGCCAACACGCAGGACCGCCCCCTTTCCGAGGTGGTGGCCGACATCACCACCCGCCTGGAAAGCGTCCCGGTGCCGGCCGGCTACCTGGTGTCGCAGGGCGGCGAGACCGAGGACCAGGGCGAGGTGTTCGGCCAGATCTTCGCCGCGCTGGGCATCGCCATCATGCTGATGTACTTCGTGCTGGTGGTGCAGTTCGGCAGCTTCCTGGACCCGCTGGCGATCATGCTGTCGCTGCCGCTGTCGCTCATCGGGGTGATGCTGGCGCTGCTGTTCACGGGCTCCACGCTCAACATCATGAGCATGATCGGCGTGATCCTGCTGATGGGGCTGGTGGCCAAGAACGCGATCCTGCTCATCGACTTCGCCAAGTGGTCGCACGAGGAGGGGATGCCGCTGCGCGAGGCGCTGATCGAGGCGGGGCGCACGCGCCTGCGCCCCATCCTGATGACCACCGTCGCCCTGGTGGCCGGGATGCTCCCGGGGGC
>NZ_DATBNB010000321.1 GCF_036554565.1 Longimicrobium sp.
CGCGGAGGTTGCCGGCCAGGGGCATCTCCGCGCCGGCCACGAGGTTCAGCCCCGGCGCCACCTGGTCCAGCAGTTCTTCGACGAACGTGTTCTCGATGACCTCGCCGCTGCCGTTCTGCAGGTGCAGCGACACCCCCGCCCCGGCGTACGGCTCGATGCCGAGCGCGGTGGTCCACAGGTAGTGGGCGTCGAGATCGAGCGAAAGGTCGCTGACCCGGATGGTGCCCAGGTCGATGCCCGAGCACGGGCTGCCGCCCCGCTCGCACGACGCCTCGATCCGCTCCTCGATGCGGTCTACCTCGCCCCCGCGAAACGATGCCTGCCAGTAGGTGAGGCCCGGGGCAATGCGCAGGTTGGGGCCAAGCAGCCCCAGGTCAGCGCGCAGATTGAACCCGAGCGTAGCCTCGGAACGCGAGGGGAACACCACGCTCACGTGAGCCCCCACGCCGGTGAGGACCAGGTTCTCGTACTCGTAGTCCGCCGCGTCCTGCGCGTGAGCGGGCAAGGCGAACAGCGCCGCGGCGAGGACGATCCAGATCGATGTGCTGCGGGGCATCTCGTGGTCGTTCGTGTGGTTGCGGTTCCCCCTCCCCCGGCCCCTCCCCCGCAAACGGCGCGGGAGAGGGGGGAACTTCGATCGCGGGGCGACTGAGGTCGGCGCAGGCCGCGGTGGCCCCCCTCTCCCGGCCTCTCCCCCATAAACCCCATCGGGGAGAGGAGAATTCGATTGCGCGCCGGCTGGCCTCGCGCGCTCGACTGGCTCCCTTCCCCCGCGCAGTTTGCGGGGGAAGGGTTGGGGATGGGGGGCGCCCGCCGTCGCACCGAGCCCAGCCTGACGCACCCTAGCCCGAAGTGTACCCCCTCTCCCACGCTGTTTGTGGGAGAGGGTGGACGAGCATAAGCGAGGACGGGTGAGGGCCCCACGGCAGCCGAGGCCTCGGCTACGGAGACCGCTGCCGCGCCCGGGCTTGTTTCCCTTCCGCGGCTAGATCCTTCGGCCCGCGACGCCTGTGCTGCGGGCAGGTGTGGCGCGCCTGGGCCTCAGGATGACACCGTCCCGTGTGGGCTCTTTGCGCCGGGGCTCAGTACCGGTCGATGATCTGCGTGCCCGGATAGTAGGCGCGCAGGATTGTCCGGTAGTCCTGCCCGGCGCGGGCGCGGCCCATGGCGCCTACCTGGCACATGCCGATGCCGTGGCCCCAGCCGCCACCCTCCGCCACGATCTCCGTCACCCGCCCGCCCTCGCGCACCAGCCTCACGTCGAACTTGCTGCTGTTCAGGATGCCGGCGCGCGACGCGGGCGTCAGAATCCACCGGATGCGGTCCTTGCCCAGCGTGAACGTGCCCGCGTCCGTCGCCAGGCGCATCGCGCGGATCCGGTCCGACGCGGTGCGCTCCAGCACGCGCATGTCGTGAATGCGGGTGATGCGCCGGCCGCGCAGCGAATCGGCCATCGTGCGGTTCAGGATGCCCACCAGCTGATCGTGCGTCCACCGCTCCGTCCAGCGGAAGCGGCTGCTCACCTTGTCGTACGCCTCGCCGGTGCGCGGGTCTACGTCGCGGACCGCCACCAGGTACGGGATGGGCGCGTTGTTCCACACCTCGTGGATGGCCGCCGTCTGGCCGGCGCAGGTGCTGTGGTAGTAGGCGGTGATGGGCTCGCCGTTGTACGTGATGATCTCGCCCGCCGTTTCGCGCACGGCGCGGGAAGCCAGCGCGTACTCCGCCGCCTGTCCGCCGTACACCTGGTCTTCCACCGTGGCGTACACGTCGAACCCCTGCGCCGACCGCCGCCCCATGTAGATGGCGGCGTACGTGCGGGCCGCCACCGCCTGCGCCTTCACCGCCTCGAACACGTCGGCCTGCACGTTGCCGATTTCGCGCGGCACCACGCCCAGCAGGTACGTTTCCATGTCCAGGCGGTTGACCACGGTCAGCCCGCCGCGCGGCGCGTCCTGCACCACCAGCTCTCCGCGGTACGCCTGGCCCTTTACCGAAAGCGTGCCGTGCTGCTCGGCCGGGCGGACGACCAGCGGCGCGCGCAGCCCGGCGCCGCCCGGCCCGCCCCCGCTCGCACCCGTGCGGCTCGCAAGCGTGATGGTGCCCCCGGCGTCCGTGAACGTGGCCGTGGCGCCGGCGCCCAGGCTGGCGATCTCCTGCCCCGCGTCCGTCAGCACGGAGAACGCGCCGGCGGAGGTGATCTCGATGCGCGCCGTGTCGACCACCAGGCCCACGCGCACCCGTGGCGCAAGCAGGGCCTCGGGGAACGCGGCCGTGTCTGCCGTGGGCGTCGCGGGGATGGACACCGTGTCGCGCGGCGGACGGGTGGGTGACGTTACCGTGTCGCGGATGACCACGACGGGCACCGTGGGCACCCGCGGGCCACGCGGCGCGCAGGCGCCGAGGACGGCGAGCGCCAGGGCGCCCGCCAGCTTACGCCAGCGCAAAGCGGAGTGCGTCACGGGCGCGGGAGATGGTTTCTTCGACATCCTGATCGGTGTGGGCGGTAGACAGGAACCCGGCCTCGAACGCGGAGGGCGCGAAGAACACGCCCCGCTGCAGCGCCGCATGGAAGAAGCGGCGGAACGTGTCCACGTCGGAGCCCTTCGCGTCTTCGAAGGTGCGTACCGGCCCCGCCGCAAGGAATACGCCCCACATGGAGCCGTAGCTGCCTCCGCACATGGGCACGCCCATCTCGGCGCCGTTCGCCAGCAGCCCCTCAACCAGCCGCTTCGTCTTCCGCTGCAGCTCGGGATACGGGTTCTCTTCGCGCAGGATCTTCAGCTGCGCCAGCCCGGCCGCCATCGCCAGGGGATTGCCGGAGAGCGTCCCCGCCTGGTAGACGGGTCCCACAGGCGCCACGTGGTCCATCACGTCCGCCCGTCCGCCGTACGCGCCGACGGGAAGCCCGCCGCCGATCACCTTGCCCAGCGTCGTCAGGTCCGGGCGGATGCCGAACAGCTCCTGCGCACCGCCGGGGGCAACGCGAAAGCCCGTCATCACCTCGTCGAAGATCAGCAGGGTGCCGTGCTCCTCGGTAATGCGCCGAAGCCCGTGGAGAAAGCCCTCGTCCGGCGGCAGGAAGCCCGCGTTGCCCACGACCGGCTCCAGGATCACGCAGGCGATCTTTCCCGGGTGTGCGCGGAACGCCGTCTCCACCGCCTCCAGGTCGTTGAACGGCGCCGTGAGCGTCAGTTTGGAGAGATCCGCCGGAACGCCGGGCGAGTTCGGGAGGCCCAGCGTCGCGACGCCCGACCCGGCTTTGACCAGGAACGAGTCGCCGTGGCCGTGGTAGTGGCCCTCGAACTTCAGCATCATCTCGCGCCCGGTGAAGCCGCGCGCGAGGCGGACGGCGCTCATCGTCGCCTCCGTACCGCTGTTCACCAGGCGGATGCGCTCCATCGACGGAAAGAACTCCCGCACCGCCTCGGCCAGCTGCACCTCGGCCTCCGTCGGCGCGCCGTACGAGGTGCCGCGCCCCGCCGCCTCGGTGATTGCCTGGATGACGGCGGGATGCGCGTGGCCCAGGATCATGGGGCCCCACGACAGCACGTAGTCGATGTACTCGTTGCCGTCCACGTCCCAGATGCGCGAGCCCGCCGCGCGATCGACGAAGAACGGCTCGCCGCCCACCGCCCGGAACGCCCGTACCGGCGAGTTGACCCCGCCGGGGATCACCTCACAGGCGCGGCGGAAGAGGGCGGCACTGGCCGCGTTATTGCCTTCTCGTGCCGCCGGAGTTACAGACATCTCAAAATCTACCTGGGCTGGTACGAATGAAGAATCGATTCTGGATGGCCGCGCTGCTCGCCGTGCTCTCGCTCGGCGCCGCCGCCTGCAACGACAACGCCGAAGACCACAACAACGAAGCGGCCGAAGAGGCCCGCTCGGGCGACACGGAAGAGGCCGCCGAGGAAAAGGCCGAGGCCCGCCAGGACTCCGCGCAGGGCGACCACACCGACGGCCTGAACTGACCCTTCCCCGTGGATGAACGCGTGCCGTCCCCACGAACTCGGGACGGCACGCGTCGCTTCATCCCCACCACCGGCTAGCGGTAGTTGCCGAACGCCAGCTCCAGCCCGAAGTCCTGCTTCTTCAGGTGGGCGATCACGGCCTGCAGGTCGTCGATGGAGGGCGCCGTCACGCGCACCTGCTCGTCCTGGATCTGCGCGTTCACCTTCTTGAAACCCGCTTCCTTGATGGACTTGACGATCTCCTTGCCCTTTTCGGTGCTGATGCTCTGCACCAGGGTGATCGTCTGGCGCGCCTTGCCGCCGAACGCCTGCTCCACCTCGCCGTAGTCCAGGTTGCGGATGGGCACGCCGCGCTTGATCAGCTTGCTCTGGATGATGTCGATCAGCGCCGTCATCTTGTACTCGTCGTCGGCGAGCAGCTTGAGCGTGCCGTCCTTCTTGCTGAAATCGATCTCTACCGTGGCGCCCTTGAAGTCGTAGCGCTGCGCGACTTCCTTGGTCGCCTGGTTCACGGCGTTGTCCACCTCCTGCAGGTCTACGCTGGAGGTGATGTCGAAGCTGGATGTCTTGGCCATGCGTAAGTCGCTCCGTAGCAGTTCATTGTCTCCGCGCCAATGTAGGCCGGGTGCCGCGCGCGGGGCAAGCAGACGGCCCAGCAGAATCACGCAGACCGCCGCCAGCCGCGCTCCCCGCGACCAAACCCTGTCATCCTGAGGCCCAGGCGCACCGCACCCGCCGCGTCACGGTACCACGCGGGCCGAAGGATCTAACCGCGGACACGTACAAACCCGGGCGCGGCAGCGGTCACCCAAACCCAGGGCAGCGATGTGTTTCGCGGGTGACGGCGGCGGGGCTTGGGCGCGCTTCGAACGACTGCCGATGCATGCCGCGGGTGGCCCCTCCCCCGGCCCCTCCCCGCATGCTGCGCATGCGGAGAGGGGAGAATTCGATCGCGGGCTCCAGGCTTGGGGGCTATCCTCCTGAAAACGGGACGAGGCCCTCCCCCGCAATCCGGGAGAGGGCCTCGCGTTCATCATCCGCCGATCAGGTCACTGCTGGATTATCTGCGCGCCGGCGGGGGGCGTGAAGGTGAAGAGGCTGTTCGCCAACGCGTGATTGGTGCGGACGTTCCGCAACTCCACGCGGCGGACGGACTCGTTCTCCTCGGTCATCTCGAAGCGGCGGACCAGGTAATCCTCCTTGTCCACCCAGATCTTGAGGATCTTGTACGCCGAGGCGCCGCGCGGCACCAGCGTCAGCACGTACGCCGACCGCCCAGCCACGGACTCGTCGCCCGCGAGGGTGGCGACGAAGCGCTGGTTGGGATTGCTGAGGAACTGCTGCTGCAGGTCCACGCTCTGCCCGCCCTCGGCGATGCTGGTCCGGATGACCTGCGTGCGGTCGCTGCTGGGATAGTACAGCCAGAAATACCGCCCGTCCGCCACGATCACGTCGCCGTCCGGATCGCTGAAGCGCATCAGGAAGCGGTCGGGCTTGCGCTGGTACAGCTTGCCCGCGCTGCGCTGGTTGCTGCCCAGCAGCGGCACATTCAGCGTCTGCGTGAAGTCCGCCTCGAGCGAGCGGATGCCGTTGGCCGCCTGCTCCACCCGCGTCAGGATCTCCGCCGCGCGATCCGAACTCCGCGCCGCAGCGGGCGCCGTCTGTCCTGGCGTGGGCTGGCCCGGCGCCGCTGCAGGCTGCGGTGTGCCGTCGCGGCGAGGCGCGGGAAGCGCGGGATTCGTGACGTCCACCGGCTGGCCGGTGCCCGGCGCCGGCCGCTGGATGCGCGCGGCGGGCGCCTGGCCGTCGGCCGGGGCCTGCTTCGGCGCATCCGTTCGGGCGGTCGACGGCTCGCCTCGGCCGCCGCACGCCGCGAGGGCGGCGGTCAGCGCGAGCAGGGGAATGCGGAGGTGGTTCATCATCACCTATCGTCCACGCGTTCGGTGAAGTCGGGGTCGTGATGCTGGTTGTGGATACCCGGCCGGAGCAACCAGCGTTCCTGTCGGTCGACGGGGGAGCCGGGATTGGGCGCTGGCCGGGCGATGGTGCGGCGAGCAGAGTGTGTGGCGGATCCCTCAGTCGCTGCTGTCAACGGTGCGGCGGCTGGTTCGCCTTGGCCGCTCCGTCGGGATGACATCGCGCGGGCGGCGGGGTCTCGACCGGCCCCGCACTTTCGCACTTTCGCACTTTCGCACTTTCGCACTTTCGCACTTTCGCACTTTCGCACTTTCGCACTTTCGCACTAAAGCACTAACGCACTAACGCACTAACGCACTCACGCACTTTCCCCCGTGTACACCGTCGACGAAATCCTCATCCGCGCGCCCGTGGACGCGTGCTTCCGCGCGGGCGCGGACGTGGAGCGGTGGCCGGAGTGGCTGCCGCATTACAGGTACGTGCGCTTCCAGCGGCGCGACGGGTTCGGCACGGGACGCGTGGAGATGGCGGCGCGCCGCGGGTTCGGGCCCCTGCCCTGGCCCGTGTGGTGGGTGTCGGAGATGCACCTGGATGCCGGGCGGCCCGCCGTCGTCTACCGGCACGTGGACGGCATCACCACCGGGATGGACGTGGAGTGGACCTTTCATCCCCAGCCGGATGGCCGCACGCTGGTGCGCATCGTCCACGGATGGAAGCAGGGCCCGCGCTGGCCCCTTCCCTCCCCCGCCCGCCGCGCGGTGGCCGGCGCGGTGATCGGGCCCGTCTTCATCCACCACGTGGCCTCGCGCACGCTGGCGGGGATCAAGCGGCACCTGGAGGGCGGCTGAGGCGCACCTCGCGGCACGTGTGGGGTACAGGGACGCGCGAGTCCCTGCGTACGGCGCGGGAGCGGCAGACGCCACCTCCCGCGCCTCGTTCTTTCAGTCTACCGGCCTGCGGTTCATGAGCGAGTCCAGCCACAGCGGCGCGCGCCGTGTCGTCATCACCGGGATCGGCGCCATCACCCCCATCGGCAGCGGCGTCGAGGGGTTCTGGGAGGGGCTGCGGAAGCGGGAAAGCGCGGTCCGCAAGATCGACCGCTTCGACCCGTCGCCCTTCCGCTCGCACATCGCCGCCCAGGTGAACGACTTCGAGCCGACGGACTACATGGACCGCAACCGCGCGCGCCGCACCGAGCGGTACGCGCAGTTCTCGCTGGCGGCGTCGCGGCAGGCCATCGAGGACGCCGCGCTCGACCCCGGCTCGGAAGACCCCGACCGCGTGGGCGTGCTGATGGGAAGCGCGCTCGGCGGCGTGGCCTACGGCGAAAACCAGTTCACCGGCTACGTGCACAAGGGCGTCCGCGGGGTGGACCCCATGCTGGCGCTGGCGGTGTTCAACGGGGCCGCCTCGTGCAACGTGGCCATCGAGTTCGGCTTCACCGGCATCAACTCCACCAACGGGATGAGCTGCGCCTCGGGCGCCATCGCCATCGGCGACGGATGGCGCGCCATCCGCGCCGGCGAGGCCGACGTGGTGATCGCCGGCGGCGTGGAGGCTCCGCTGGCCCCGCTCTGCTACGGCGCCTTCGCCATCATCCGCGCCATGTCTACCCGCAACGACGACCCGTCGCGCGCCTCGCGCCCCTTCGACGCCGACCGCGACGGCTTCGTGATGGGCGAGGGCGCCGCCGTGCTGGTGCTGGAAGAGCTGGAGCACGCCCGCGCGCGCGGAGCCCGCATCTACGCCGAGGTGCGGGGATACGGCACCAGCAACGACGCGCACCACATGACGGCGCCGCGCCCCGATGGCAGCCAGGCGGCGCGGGCCATGCGCGCGGCCCTGCGCACGGGCGGGCTGCAGCCGGGGGAGGTGGACGTGATCAACGCCCACGGCTCGTCGACCCCGCTGAACGACAGCACCGAGTCGCGGGTGATCCGCGACGTGTTCGGCGAGCACGCCGACGGGCTGAAGGTCAGCGGCACCAAGGGCTACCACGCCCACTGCCTGGGCGCGACGGGGGCGCTGGAAGCCGCGATCTCGGCGCTTTCCATCCAGCGCGGCTGGGTGCCCCCGACGCTGAACCTGGAGCGCGCGGGCGACGAGTGCGATTTGGACTACGTCACCGGCGAAGGAGCCACCATGCCCGTACGCACGGTGGTTTCCAACTCCTTCGGCTTCGGCGGCATCAACGCGGCCCTCGCCTTCGGCGCGGTGGACTGAGCCTCGGCACCTGGCCGGCACGAAACAGCCCGCGGCCGGTGACGGCCGCGGGCTGTTCTGCGCGCTCGGGAGCGAGGTGGGGACGAACGAAAGCGGGGCGGCCGAAGCCGCCCCGCTTTTCTTGCGTCCTGATCCGTTCGGCCTAGAAGCTGTAGCGGCCCGAAAGCTGGATCTGGTAGTTCGAACTCAGCGATTCCGTCAGGAACTGCTGGAACGTGGGGTTGAACTGCACCACCGGAACCGCCGTGCGGACGTCGGCGCTCGACTGGCCCACGTGGGTCAGCAGGTTGGCCGTCGACTGGCTGGCGGCGCTGCGCTGAATGCCCCAGTCCTCGTTGAGCATGTTCAGGAAGTTGAACACGTCCACCTGAACCGAGAAGTTCTGGCGCCCGAAGGTGGGCACCGCCTGGCGCAGCGAAACGTCGACGGAGTTTCTCCAGCCGTTGCGGCAGGTGTTGCGCTTCAGGATCCGGCCGCGCTGCTCGCTCAGGCAGTTCGACTCCTTGATGAACTGCTCGAACGCCTCCGCCTGCTGGGCGGGGGTGTAGGTGATGTTGTTCGACGTCAGCGTCTGGAACCGGATCTCGTTCGGGTCCAGCGCGTTCAGCGGCACGTACAGCGGGTCGTTGCCGTTGAAGCCGTCGGCGTTCAGGTCGCCGCGGGTGGAGCTGCTGGCACCGTACACGTAGGTGAACGGATCGCCCGAGGTGCCGCTGTAGATCACCGACAGCGACGTGGGGAAGCGGTCCCACGGCAGGTTGTACACGCCCGACAGCGAGATGCGGTGCGGCTGGTCGAACGCCGAGATGCTCACCGAGCGGTCGGTGTGCGGCCCGCTGAGCACGCGGCCGAAGCGGTACTGCGACTGGGCCGTGCTGCTGGTGGCCGAGATCACGTCGCGAGCCCGCGTGTGCGTGTAGAAGGCACGCATCTCCAGCCCGCCCTGGAAGCGGCGCTGCAGGCCGGCCGTCAGGTTGTACGCCCAGTCGTTGGACTGGTTCATCACGTCCACCACCTGCGTGAACCGCTCCGACACGCGCGACGCCGTCGCGGTGCCGTTCGCCGCGATGGTGCCGAACATCGTCCGCCCGTTGCGGTCGGTGATCGGCAGCCCGTTGGCGTCCACCAGCCCGCCGGGGCTCTTCAGGTTGATGTCCTGGTAGAAGAACTGCTCCGAAGCCTGCGTGTAGAGGCCCTCGAGCGAGGCGACGAAGCCGCCCGGAAGCTCGTGGTCGAACGCCAGCGAGGCACGGAGGGTCGCCGGGAAGCGGAGGTCGTCGTCCACCAGGTTCACCTGGCCGATGATGCCGCTGGCCAGCCCCTGCCCGTTGCCGCAGGCCGTGGGCTGCGTGGCCGGGTTCGGGCTGAACTTGGGCGCCGTGCGCCCGGCGGTGCCGTTGCAGGTGAGCAGGGCGATGCCGGTGCCGTTGTTCTGGAAGGCGTTGCCCAGCAGCACGAACGCCGGGCGTCCCACGAACACGCCCACCCCGCCGCGAAGCTGCGTGCGGCTGTCGCCGGTCACGTCCCAGTTGAAGCCCACGCGGGGCGACAGCTGCAGGTTGCCCGAGGGCACCTGGTCGGTGCGGCGGCCGAACACCGAGTCCACCACCGCCGTGAACAGCGGGCGGTCCTCGATCACCGGGCGGTCGCCGCGGATGCCGAAGGTCAGCGACAGGCGCTCGCTGGGCTCGAACTGGTCCTGCACCCAGAAGCTCAGCTGCGACGCGTCGAACATCGCATGCGGGAGCGAGGCCGTGGGGTCCCGCGGGTTGGCCGCCAGCGTGAAGCTGTTCGGGTTGCCCGCCGCGAACGCCGCCAGGCTCGGGAACTCGTAGGTGCCGAACGAGTTCTGGGCGAAGAAGTTGTCGATGTGGTAGAACTCGCTCTTGAAGCCGAAGTCCAGCCGGTGCGGGCCCAGCTGCCAGCTCAGGTTGTTCGTGATCTCGAAGATGTCCTGGTCCAGCGTATTGCCCTGCGAGCTCGCCTCACCGCCGGCGCGCAGGTCCTGCGTGCCCATGTCTACGGTGATCTGCGGCGCGCGGACGTTGGGCGTGCGCGAGTCGCGGATGGTGTTCAGGCCGACGATCAGCTCGTTGTACAGGTCGGGCGTGAAGTTGGTGAACAGCTGGCCCACCGTCGAGTTGCTCGTCGACTCGAAGAAGTAGCCGTTGCTCGACAGGCTGAAGACGCTCGACGAGCGGCTGAAGTTGTCGTCCTCGGCGCGAACGTAGTTGTGGCGCAGCACCATCCGGCTGTTCAGCTCCGGCAGCTGCAGGTCGAGCCGGCCGAAGAAGTTGCCCAGGGGGTTGGTGTTGTTCACCTGCCCCGTGCTGCCGGGCTCGATGCCGTAGCCGTTCAGGATGGTGGTGAACGAGTCCAGCTGGGCCGGGCTGATCAGCACCTTGGGGTTGGCCGAGGTGTCCTGCCCGAAGAAGGGGCCGGTCGCCGGCGTGGTCCGGTCCTGCCACTCGGGGTTCACGAAGAAGTGAAGCCGGTCGCGGATGACGGGGCCGCCCAGCGAGAAGCCGTACTGCGTCTGCTCGTACTTCTGGATGTAGTCCTGCTCGCGCGCCAGGTCCTCGTTGCGCGTGTAGTAGTACGCGGAGCCGGTGAGGTCGTTGGTACCGCTCTTGGTCACCGCGTTCACCAGCAGGCCGGCGAAGTTGCCCTGCCGCACGTCGAAGGGCGACAGCAGGATCTGGTACTCCTTCACCGACTCCACCGAGATGGACTTGCCGCCCGCCTGGCCGCCCGGCTGGCCGGTGGTGCCCAGGCCGAACAGGTCGTTGGCGCTGGCGCCGTCGATCTGGATGTTGTTGAACCGGTTGTTCACGCCGCCGCCCGAAAGGCCGGGGCCGCTGCTCGACACCTGGGGCGCCAGCCGCACGAAGTCGGTGAAGTTGCGGTTCAGCGTGGGAAGCCGCTGGATGGCCGTGTCGGAGATGGCCGTGCCGAGCCCCTTGTTGGTGGGCGACAGCACCGGGTTGCGCTGGGCCTGCACCGTGATGCCTTCCAGCACCAGGGCCTGCGTGGCCAGCTCGAAGTCTACCCGCAGGTCCTGGCCCAGGGCCACCTGCAGGCCGCCCCGCTGCTGCGGCGCCCGCCCGATGGCGGTGATGCTCACCGTGTACGGCCCGCCGATGGGAAGGGCCGGCACGCGGTAGCGTCCGTCTTCGCGCGTGACCACCGTGCGCACCAGGCCCGTGGACTGGTTGCGGATGGTGATCTGAGCTCCCGCGATCCCCTCGGCCTCGGCCGAGGTGACACGGCCGCTGATGGCACCGGCGACGGCTCCCTGCGCGTGGGCACCGCCCGGCAGCGCAAGGGCCAGCACCAGCGCGCACAGCAGGAGGCTTGCCGCCCTCCAGCAGTGTTTCATGTGGTATATCCCCAGGATGAATGTGCGTGACTGCCCCGCCGCTCCGGCCGGGACCGCATGAGCTTACCGAACTTCGGGTGCGGCGGGCAGACCCGAATTGTAACAGCATCGGAACAAACGTCAATGTTCACGATTGCCGCCGCCGCCGGCCCAAGGCCGGGAAACACATTTTCCCCCGGCGGAACCTCCGCGCGGGGAACCCCTGGCGCAGCCGAACGGCCGCGCCCCGTCCAGACCGCCTCGCCTACCGCCCCGCCGTCATGTACCGCAGCACGTCGTGGCGGGTGATGATCCCCTCCAGCCGTCCGTTGCGGCGCACCAGCACCGCCGGGTTCTGGCGCGACAGCAGCCGCGCCACCCCCGGCAGGTCCACGTGCGCGTCCACCACCGGCAGCGGCGGGTCCATCAGGTGCTGCACCGACTTGTCCAGGAGCGTCATGTCCTCGAGCACGCGGGCCATCAGCGTGGTCTCGGCCAGGTGGCCCACGCAGTCGCCCTCGGCCACCACGGGAAGCTGCGACACGTCGTGCTGGGTGATGAGCCCCAGCGCCTGCCGCACCGGGGTTTCCGGCGCCACCGAGACGATCTGCCGCGGCGCCCCGTCACTCTTGCCGGCCACCATGTCGGCCGCTCGCACGCGGGCCGGCTCCAGCAGCTGGTTTTCGCGCATCCACTCGTCGTTGAACACCTTCGACAGGTAGCGCTCGCCCGTGTCGCACAGCAGGCACACCACCAGCGCCTCCGGGTCGTCGATCTCGCGCGCCAGTTCCAGCGCCAGGTGGGCGATCAGCCCGGTGCTGCCGCCCACGAACAGCCCCTCCTCGCGGGTCAGCCGCCGGGCCATGGTCATCGCCGAACGGTCGTCCACCGAGCGCCACTCGTCGACGATGGACATGTCCAGGGTCCCCGGGATCTTGTCCTGCCCGATCCCCTCCACCTTGTACGGCGCCGACTCGGGCTTTACGCCCGTTTCCCAGTAGCCCCGGATGATGGAGCCCACGGGATCGCCGCCGATGATGCGGACCTCCGGGTTCTTTTCCTTGAGGTAGCGCCCCACGCCGGTGATGGTGCCGCCGGTGCCGGCCGCCGAAACGAAGTGCGTCACCCGCCCCTCGCTCTGCTCCCAGATTTCCGGCCCGGTGGTCCGATAGTGCGCAGCGGGGTTGGCCTGGTTGTAGAACTGGTTGGCCAGGATGGCGTTGGGCGTTTCCTCGGCGATGCGCTTGGCCATCATGACGTAGTTGTCGGGATGGTCGGGCGCCACGGCCGTGGGGGTGACGATCACCTCGGCGCCGAAGGCCTTGAGCAGCCTCACCTTTTCCTGGCTCATCTTGTCCGGGATGGTGAAGATGCAGCGGTAGCCCTTGATGGCGGCGGCCAGCGCCAGCCCCACGCCGGTGTTGCCGCTCGTCCCCTCGACCACGGTGCCGCCGGGGCGCAGCGTGCCCGCCGCCTCGGCCGCCTCGATGATCGCGGGCCCGATGCGATCCTTGACGCTGCCGCCGGGGTTCATGAACTCGGCCTTGCCGTACACCGGCGTGCGGATGCCCTCGGCCACGCGGTTCAGGCGGATCAGCGGCGTCCACCCGACGGTCTCGAGCACGGTGCCGTACGGCCGCGCGTGGCGCGGGCGCGAAAAGGCGAGGTCCAGCACTGACGTGGTCATGGTGTCGCTGCGTCGGGGGCGGCGGTGGCCGCGGAATCGGAAGGCTCGATCTGGAACTCCACCGGCAGCACCACCCACCGCGCCACGGGGGCGCCGCCGCGGGTGGCCGGGGCGAAGCGAAGCTCGCGGGTGCCGGCTACGGCGGCCGAGTCGAATCCCTTGTGGCCGCTGGTCGTGTCGACCTTTACCGAATCGACCGTGCCCTTCTCGTTCACCCGGATGCTGAGCACCGTCTTCCCCTGCACTCCCGCGTCCCAGAGCTCTTCGGGATACTGGAAGGGCGGCGGCGTCAGCTGGCGGGGCGCCGTTTCCACGACGGGCTCGCGCTCGCAGGCGGCGAGCGCCGCGGCGGCCAGCAGGACGGCGGAAAGGCGGTTCATCGGCGCGGGGGCAGGGGCGTCCGGCGGTCGGCGCAGGGGCGATGGAAGCCCCCGGAAGCACGCCACGGCGTCCCCGCCGCTGGTCCCGGGGGAACGCCGTTTCTTAGGTTGAAAATGGCTGATCGGACGGAGCCGCGCAACCCGGTGCGAGCCGGGCGCGTCACAAGATCTTTGTGAAGGGATCTCCGCGGAAGGGATATAGCGAGTTTTCCTCGGGTGACGCCACGACGGTGCGGAAGGGTCTGGCGCGCACGCCCCGGATGATTAAACCCCGGTGATCTCGGCGAGGCAGATAACGCCGACAGAACCAGTTATGGTACGCGGCAATCCATCGATACTTACGATGATGTCGCCGGACACCACGGCTCGCTTCGAGATTGTCTTCCACACGCACCCGATGCTCGTTGAGCATTTCGAGCATTGGGTCGTAAGGGTAGTCGAAACTGAGCGGGGCGTGCAAATAGTTCACAAATGCGCGCTGATCTGTATCGATCACAAACAAGTCATTCGCGGCACTCTCGTACGGGTCACCGTAGTACGTAAGCGCGATCTTCGTAATCGCCACGATCGATTCGTCCACTAGAACCCTTGGGACGTCTGCTTGCTCCTCCATCTCGTAGGCATCGAGCATCGCATTCCCGATCACGATTTGGTCATCCATGTACAGGTCGCCGATCGTGATCCCGCCCCGGAGGAACCACCCGAGCCGTGCGAGCTTGAACTGCGCAGATGCGGCCGGCAAAACCATATACGCCAGAGTGCTTTCGGGGTGAAATGAGAAAAGGGGACCCGCTACGATCACACTGTCCGTCAGCGTCCTCCATCGGAACGGCTCACCGTACTCGTATGCAAAGGCCTCAAGCGTCGGCGTGATCACCTGATGGTACTCTCGGATCAGCCCGAGTTCGGCAACCGGATTTCCCGCAGTACGTCGGAGGCGATTGCGAAAACCAAGTAAGTCTAGCCAAGCTACGATGTTGAGCTTCGGTTCTACATCCGACGGAGGAGGTTTATAGTGGAGCAACGAAGCATCGGGCGGACTGAGCGGGTGACGTGCTCTACTGTCGGTCACGATCATACATCCAGTTCGCAGGTGAAGGCTGTGGGCGTCGACGGCATTCGACGACCGCATCGAATGGTCCGCTACAACGGCTGGAAGTGAGCTCGGCGTAGGCTGTGGCGGATAGAGATACGACGCGGCGCGTCAGCCCTTTGCCTGCTTCACGAGGTCCGCCAGGAGCACGAGCGCCTGCATGGGGGTGACGGCGTTGGGGTCGATCTGGCGCAGCCGCTCCACCGCCGGGTGCGGCAGCCCGCCGCCGTCGAACAGCCCCAGCTGAAGGTTCGGATCGGGAGCGCCGCCGCGGGCGTGGGCGGCGGACTGCTCCTCCAGTTCGTGCAGGATCTGCCGGGCCCGGTCCACCACGCTTTCGGGAAGGCCGGCCAGCCGCGCCACCTCCACCCCGTAGGACCGGTCCGCGCCGCCGGGGACGAGACGGCGGAGGAAGACGATGTCCTCGCCCACCTCGCGCACCGCCACGCTGAAGTTCACCACGCCGTCCAGCCGCTCGTCCAGCCGCGTCAATTCGTGGTAGTGCGTGGCGAAGATGGTCTTGGCGCCCACCTGGTCGTGAAGGTGCTCCGTGGTCGCCGTGGCGACGGACAGGCCGTCCCAGGTGCTCGTCCCCCGGCCGATCTCGTCCAACAGCACCAGCGACCGCGGGGTGGCACCGTGAAGGATGGCCGCGGTCTCGTTCATCTCCACCATGAACGTCGACTGCCCGCGGACCAGGTTGTCCGACGCGCCCACGCGGGTGAAGATGCGGTCCACCACGCCCACGTGCGCCGCCCGCGCGGGGACGAACGAGCCCACCTGCGCCAGCAGGACGATCAGCCCCACCTGGCGCAGCGTGGTGGACTTGCCGGCCATGTTGGGGCCGGTGAGGATCATCACCCGCGCGGCTTCGTCCAGCTTCACGTCGTTGGGGATGAAGTCCTCGCGCGGCATCATGGTTTCGACGACGGGATGCCGCCCGCCGCGGATCTCCAGCGCGAATCCGCCATCCACGACGGGCCGCACGAAGTCGCGGACCACGGCCACCTCCGCGAGGCAGGCGAGGACGTCCAGCGCCGCCACGTGGTCCGCCACCCGCTGGATGCGCGGCACCTCGGCCGCGACCGTCTCGCGCAGTTCCGCGAACAGCCGCTGCTCCAGCGAGCCGATGCGCTCCTCGGCGCCCAGGACCTTTTCCTCCCACTCCTTGAGCTCGGCCGTGTAGTAGCGCTCGGCGTTGGCCAGGGTCTGCTTGCGGTGGTAGTCCGCCGGGACGCGGTCGGACTGCAGGCGGGTGACCTCCAGGTAGTACCCGAAGACGCGGTTGAAGCCCACCTTCAGCGAGCCGATCCCCGTGCGCTCGCGCTCCGTGGCCTGCAGCCGTGCGATCCAGTCCACGGCGCCGTCGCGGATGGAGCGAAGCTCGTCGAGGTCGGCGTGGTGGCCGGGGCGGATCACCCCGCCATCGCCCAGGGAGACGGGGGCCTCGGGGTCCACCGCGGCGTCGATGGCCCCGCGCACGTCGTCCATGGCCTCCAGCCCGTCGCGCAGGACGGCCACCATGCTGGCCCGGGCGGGCGCGAGCGCCTCGATCAGCGGGGGAACGCGGGACAGCGAGGCGGAGAGCGCCAGCATCTCGCGCGGCGTCGCCCGGCCGGCACCGACCTTCACGGCCAGCCGCTCCAGGTCCTTCACCCCGCCGAGCGCATCCCGCACCGCGCGGCGCATCCCGTCGTCGTCGAACAGATCGCCCACCGCGTGCAGGCGCGCCTGCACGTGGTCGGGCTTCAGCAGGGGGGCCAGCAGCCAGCGGCGCAGCAGGCGGCTGCCCATGGGCGTGCACGCCTCGTCCAGCACCTTCAGCAGCGTGCCGTCCATCCCGGTGCCGCGCAGGGTTTCGACCAGCTCCAGGTTGCGGCGCGTCATCTCGTCCAGCACCATGGCGGCGCCGGGCCGCTCCACGCGCGGGGGGCGGAGGCCGGCGAACCCGGCGGGCTGCACCTCGCCCAGGTACGCCACCAGCGCGCCGCATGCCGCCGCCAGCCACTGGTCGCCGCTCTCAAAGCCGTAACCCGCCAGGTTGGCGACGCGAAAGTGGCGGGTCAGCTCCTCGGCCGCCCCGCGCGGATCGAACAGCCAGTCGCCACGGTAGGTGAGCGTCGCCTTCCCCGCCCCGGGGAGGGGAAACAGCTCCCAGGTGCGCGGCAGCAGCAGCTCGGCCGGCTGGTGGATGCCCAGGACGTCGGGGAGCTCGTCCCAGTCCACCCGCCGCACTGTCAGCTCGCCCGTCGTGAGGTCCGCCAGGGCGAGGCCCACGTCGCCCTCGCCCGCCGCGTCGCCGGCGACCGCGGCCAGGTAGTTGTTGCGGCGGGAATCCAGCAGGGCGTCGCTGAACACGGCGCCCGGCGTCACCATTTCGGTCACCGCGCGGCGCACCAGCCCCTTGGCGAGGGCGGGGTCTTCCACCTGCTCGCAGATGGCCACGCGCTTGCCGAAGCCCACCAGCCGGCGCAGGTAGTTTTCCAGCGCGTGCACGGGAATTCCGGCCAGCGGGGCCTTGCTGCTGCCGTTGTTGCGCGAGGTGAGCGTCAGGCCCAGGAGCTTGGAGCCCTCGACGGCGTCTTCGTTGAAGAGCTCGTAGAAGTCACCGACGCGAAAGAAGATCAGCGCGTCCGGGTGGCGCGCCTTGACCTCGCGCCACTGCTGCATCAGCGGTGTATCGTCGGACGCCATCTCTGGGGGATCGCCATCAGGGAAGGGCGGCCGCGGACGGCCTGTGGAACTGCGCCGGGAAGGCTGGAAATGTACCCGCCGCGCACAGGCCCGGCAACCGGATGGTTCACGCCAGCAGGTGAACAGGGGGAACACGGGGGGCCAGGAGGTCCCGTGCCGACGCACTCCGGTACTCACTCAGTTCTTTTGACATGCCCCGACCCGGGGCTTACATTCCCGTGTTCTTTGTACGGCTACATCACGGAACGGCTTTGCCCAACGGGATTTGACATATGGAACTTCGTGAGTTCTTCACGGAAGACGCGATCAACCTGGACCTGCAGGGCTCGTCCAAGGACGAGATCCTGAAGGAGCTGATCGGCCTTCTGGGGC
>NZ_DATBNB010000322.1 GCF_036554565.1 Longimicrobium sp.
CGGAATCGCGATTCCGGCCCGAAGCCCCACCGACTCCGCAACTATCGCACGTGGCTCGGTCGCGTCGGCCGAAACGTGTTCATCGCACTGCACCGCGACGCGTTCGAGCGCACGCCCGGGAAGCCCCGAACCTGGCCGGAGACGCGTCACGTGCGTCTGTGCCCGGAACGGGGCAAAACGGGATGGATCGGTGAGGTGCCAGAGGCCGGACGGCGCCAGCTCGCCGGAGTCCTCGTCCAGGAAATATGCATGTCCAACCGGCCACCCGGTGAGCATCGCGCCCACCTTGATGGCGTCGTCGAGCGTCTCGGCGCGGATGGCGGCGTGCGCGACCTGGTCCATGAGCGCCAGCAGCCTGGTCTGGCGCTCCAATGCCCGCTCCAACTCGACTACGCGCTCCGCGGGATCGATAGCCGTGGTGCGTCCGCCTTCCTGCGAGGTCGGCATGGCGTCCCCTGTGCCTGGCATCGTTTGGGAAGTCCGGATGGTGAAGATCGTGCAGAACGTGCAAATGGCAGTCCAATGCTGGCCGGGTGGCTATTCGCCAGGTTCCGCGGCTGGTCCACCTTCGTTCCGCGGGCATCGACGGCAACATCGTGGGCAACGACACCTTGCATTTGCAAGGCATAAGTTCGAGATTGCTATTCATCAGGAAGAACCTCAGTCACAGCGGAGCACGGCCATGGCTACAGCGACGAAGCTTCCAGGACTCGACGCAGCACAAGACCTCCTGGGGTTTTCCCTCGACGAGGTTGCGCGTTCCGTACAGGTCGAATACAGCACGCTTTACCGGTGGCGAAAGGGCAAAACGCCGGGACCCGTGTACAAGGATCGGCTCAAGCATCTGGACGAGTTGGCGAACTATCTTGTGCAGGCGCTTGGAAAAACCGAGGCCCGTTCGTGGCTCGACCTTCCGTCATTCGTCTTCTCCGGGCGCACGCCACGGGAAATGCTCCTCGAAGGGCGGACGGAGATGGTGCTGGGCTCCGTTGTGACGGCCGAGCGAATTCTCCGTTCGCTTGCGAACAACGACAGCGCTGAAGCAAACTCGTCTCTGGCCAGCACGGCGGCCCTGTCACTCATCGAGTCCGACCTGAAGGTTCTCGTCGCTCGGATGCAGACACCCGAGTCTGAAGAAGCCGTAGACCGTATGTTCGAAGCCCAACCGCGGGTCCGAATCCAGTGAGGCCGGTGTCGCCCCCATGACGCGTAAGCCGAAGACGGGAGTCATCATGGTGTTCGCCGGGACCAACGGGGCCGGCAAGAGTTCGGTGATCGCCCAGTACCTGACGGTGAAGACGCGACGACGTACTACAATCCCGACGAACACGCTCGGCGGCTACGGAGGGCTACCCCTGGGCTCTCTGCCACGGACGCGAACTCGCAGGCCTGGGAGCGTGGACGGGCCTTGTTGGAGGATGCAATCCGCCACCACACGAACTTCAACTTCGAGACTACTCTCGGAGCGAATACCATCCCGACACTCCTGCGAGAGGCCGCCGAATCCGGACTACTGGTCCACATGTACTATGTAGGTCTGGAGAGTCCGGAGATGCACGTCCGGCGAGTGGCCAGCCGTGTTCAAAAGGGCGGGCACAGCATCCCGGAAGGCAAGATCCGCCAGCGCTACGAGAGTAGCCCAAGGAACCTGATCAGCCTGTGGCCGGCACTGCACCGCGTGGTGCTGTTCGACAATTCGGCGGACCCCGATGATGATGGCATGGTCGAACCGCTTCGTATCCTCCGTATGGAAGCTGGATTGATCGTCGAGTGTCTCCCGGACGATGAGGTTCCAGCCTGGGCTCGCGAGATCGTCGCTGCAGCCCGACAGTTCGATGCGGCGTGCAGGAAACGGGCGTAGCGGAAACCTACGAGAGCCGGGGCGCGTGCCGGATGCTGCCCCACAAAGGCTCTTGTCCCATGAGAATACCAAACCCTCACTCGCCTACACACATGCCAAGACGCCGCCGCTCTCCCGAGCGGCGGCGTCTTCTCGACCACCATCACAGCGCCGAGCGTGCGTTCCTACTCCACCGTAACGCTCTTCGCGAGGTTCCGCGGCTGGTCCACGTTCGTTCCGCGCAGCACGGCGATGTGGTACGCCAGCAGCTGCAGCGGCACGCTGGCCAGGATGGGCGTCAGCGCGTCGTGCGTGCGCGGGATGCGGATCACGTGGTCGACGACTTCCTCCAGCTCGGTGTCGTCCTGGCTGACGACGGCGATGATGCAGCCGCCGCGCGCCTTTACCTCGTCGATGTTGCTGCGCACCTTGTCGTACACCGCGTCCTTGGGCGCAATGACCACCACGGGCATGTTCTCGTCGATCAGGGCGATGGGCCCGTGCTTCATCTCGGCCGCGGGGTAGCCCTCGGCGTGGATGTAGCTGATCTCCTTGAGCTTCAGCGCCCCCTCCAGCGCCGCCGGGAAGTTGTAGCCGCGCCCCAGGTACAGGAAGTTGCGGCTGTCCTTGTACTGCTCGGCCAGCTTCCGGATCTCTTCCTCGGTCTTCAGGATCTCCGCCACCTGCTCCGGCAGCTGCCGCAGCGCGCGGACGATCTCGCGCGCCCGCGACTGGCTGAGCGTTCCCCGCAGCCGGCCCAGGTGAATGGTGATCATGGCCAGCACCACCACCTGGCTGGTGAACGCCTTGGTCGAGGCCACGCCGATCTCCGGGCCCGCGTGCAGGTACACGCCCGCGTCGGTTTCGCGCGCGATGGTGGAGCCCACGGCGTTCACGATGCCCAGCGTGGTGGCGCCCTGCTGCTTGGCCTCGCGCATGGCCCACAGCGTGTCGGCCGTTTCGCCGGACTGCGAGATGGGAATGGCGATGGTGCCCGGCTCCACCACGGCGCGGCGGTAGCGGAACTCCGACGCGTACTCCACCTCGGTGGGAATGCGGGCGATGTCTTCCAGCAGGTACTCGCCGATCACCCCGCTGTGCCAGCTGGTGCCGCACCCCAGGATCACCACGCGCTGCGCCTGGCGAAGCTCGTCATCCATCCCCGTCAAGCCGCCCAGCTTCACCGCGCCCTCTTCCTCCAGCAGGCGCCCGCGCATGGTTTCACGCAGGGTGGTGGGCTGCTCGGTGATCTCCTTGAGCATGAAGTGCGCATAGCCGCCGCGCTCCACCTCGCTCAGGTCCCAGTCCACGCGGTTCACGGGGCGGTCTACCGGGCCCTGCTTTGGGCGATGGACCACGTAGCCGGACTTGGTGATGGTGGCCATGTCGCCGTCGTCCAGGTAGATGACGTCGCGCGTGTGGGCGATCACCGCCGCCGCGTCGCTGGCCACGAACGTTTCGCCGTTCTCGCCCACGCCGATCAGCAGGGGGCTCCCCAGCCGGGCCGCGACGATCTTGCCGGGGTCGCGCGTCGAGACCACGGCGATGCCGTAGGTGCCCTCCACCTGGGTGAGCGCGATTTCCACGGCGCGCTCCAGCGACTCGCCCGCGCGGCCGGTGCCGGAGTTGTAGATCTCCTCGATCAGGTGCACCAGCACCTCGGTGTCGGTCTCGGAGCTGAACACGTGCCCGCGCTCCTGCAGCACCTTCCGCAGCGTCCCGGCGTTCTCGATGATGCCGTTGTGCACCACGGCGAAGTCGCCCTTTTCCGACAGGTGCGGGTGGGCGTTCCTGGTGGTGGGGGGGCCGTGCGTGGCCCAGCGCGTGTGGCCGATGCCGTACCACCCCTCGGCCGGCTCCTGCACCAGCAGCTTCTCCAGCTCGGCGATCTTGCCGGCCTCCTTGCGCACTTCCAGGTGGCCGTTGTTCGACACCACGATCCCGGCCGAGTCGTAGCCGCGGTACTCCAGCCGCTTCAGCCCCTGGATGAGCATGGGGGTAACCTGCTGCTCACCGATGTATCCGACGATTCCGCACATGGCTCTTCAGGTCGCGCGTGTGTGATTTCGGGTTCGCTGCCTGACGATCATCCACCCTCGACCGTCATCCATCGCCCCGACTTCCGTTGCCTTCGTACCGCAGTAACCGTCGTGACCCGCCGTTCAGGGAAGCGCCGCCCGCAGCGTTTCCACCAGCGCCGAGGCATCCGCCCGCGTGGGCGCCTCGCAGATGATGCGCACGATGGGCTCCGTTCCCGAGGGGCGCAGGTGCGCCCAGCGCTTTTCCGCGGCCCACGAAAGCCGCAGCCCGTCCTGCCGGTCGGCGTGCGCCTCGGGAAAGCGGGCCGCCAGCGCGTCGTAGACTGCATCCAGCGGCTGCGCGGGGCGCGGCACCTTTTCCTTGACGATCTCGTACCGCCCGATCTCCGCCGCCAGCGCGTGAAGGGGCTTGCCCGTTTCCGCCAGCAGCTGAAGGACCAGCGCGGCCGCCACCGGCGCGTCGCGCGTCAGGTGCACGTCGGGAAGGATCACCCCGCCGTTGCCCTCGCCGCCGATGGTCGCGTTCTCCGCTTGCATCCGGCGCGCCACGTTGATCTCGCCCACCGCCGCGCGGACGAGCGGAACGCCCGCGCGCTCCGCCACGTCGTCCATCACCCGGCTAGTCGACAGGTTGGTCACCAGCGGCCCCGGGCGGTGGCGCAGCACCAGCATGGAGGCCAGCGCCAGCGTGTAGTCCTCGCCGATGGCGCTTCCCTCCCCCGAGACCAGCGACAGGCGGTCCACGTCGGGGTCCGTCGCCAGCCCCAGGTCGGCGCCGCTGGACCGCACCAGCGCCTCCAACTCGCCCAGGTTCTCGGCCACGGGCTCCGGCTCGCGCGGAAAGAGGCCGTCCGTTTCCATGTTGATGGCGCTCACCCGGCACCCCAGCGCCTCCAGCAGCTGGGGAAAGATGCGGCCGCCCGCGCCGCGCACGCAGTCCAGCGCCACGTGGAAGTTCTTCGAACGGATGAGATCCACGTCTACGAAGGGAACCTCGAGGATGCGCTCCAGGTGGCGCTCCACCGCGCCCTCGTCCTGGCTGTAGCCGCCCAGGTCGCTCCAGATGGCCCGGGGGATGTCGCCCTCCAGGAAGGCGCGCATCTCCGCGCCTTCTTCGGCGTCCAGGAACATCCCCGTTGGGCCGATGAACTTCAGCGCGTTCCACTCGATGGGGTTGTGGCTGGCCGTCACCGCCAGTCCGCCCGCCGCCTTCAGGTCTTCCACCGCCAGCTGCACCGTGGGCGTAGGCGCGATGCCCACGTCCACCACGTCGCATCCCACCGACTGCAGCCCCGCCGTGGCCGCCCGCGCGAACATGGGGCCCGACACGCGCGAGTCGCGGCCCAGGACCACCGTCTTGCCGGGGCCGCGCTTGATGGCGTACGCGCCGAACGCCGCGGCGAAGCGGGCGATCACTTCGGGCGTCAGCCCCTCGGCCACGCGCCCCCGCACGCCGGAAACGCTCACCATCAGGTTGGAGGTATCGATCACGGGCAGCCCGGGTCTGCGGTTACGTCGTCAGGATCGCCGGGGGGTCCCCGGCGGGGGCGCCAATGTCACGCCCGCGTACAATGCCGTCAAGCAGCCTGGCGGCGGCGCCTGGAAGCAGCCTTCGAGCCCGGCGCGTCGGCCAGCGCTCCCGGCTCGGACTGCGGCCGCGGGCCGGTGGTGATCACCGCCACCGCCGCCACGATCACCGCCGCGGCGATCAGCACCCGCGGGGTCAGCGCCTCGCCCGCAATCAACCATCCCAGGAACACGGCCACGACCGGGTTCACGTAGGCGTAGGTGGAAACCCGCGCCGGCGAGCTGACGCCCAGCAGCCAGATGTACGCGGTGAAGCCCACCAGCGAGCCGAACACCACCAGGTAGGCGAAGGCCGCCAGCGACCGGCCGGTGAACGCCGCCGGGTTCAGCCCCGCCAGCTCGCCCCGCGCGGCGCCCGCCACCAGCAGCAGCGCGCCGCCGCACAGCATTTCCATCCCCGTCGCGACGAACGCGTTGGCCGGGAGCGTGGCTCCGCGGGCGTAGATGGAGCCGATGGACCAGGCGAGCGAGCCGCACAGCACCAGCGCCGCCCCGCCGAAATCCACCGCGCCGGCGCCAGCCAGCTCCGAGGGGCCCACCAGGATCACCATCCCCGCGAACCCCACCGCCAGCCCCACCATCACCCGCCCCGTGGGCCGCGTGCCGCCGGGGCGAAGCCACTCCAGCAGCACCATCCACAGCGGCACCATCGCCACCAGCAGCGCCGCCACCCCGGAGGGCACCGTCCGCTCGGCCAGCGTCACCCCGCCGTTGCCGCACACCAGCAGCAGGCCGCCGATCAGGGCGGCGCTCCTCCAGTGCCTTCGCTCGGGCGCGGGCTGCCCGCGCAAACGCATGAACGCGTACAGCACGGCGCCCGCAAGCAGGAATCGGACCCCCGCCATCAGGAGCGGCGGAAGGGTCTCGATGGCGAAGCGGATGGCCAGGTAGGTGCTGCCCCACAGCAGGTACACGGCGGCAAACGCCGCGATCACCTGCCCCATCGGTGCGGAAGTCCGGGACTCGTTCATGCGGACCCTCCCGCGCGGGGCGGATGGATGGCCGTGGTCTCCTTCACCGTGTCCATCACGATGGTGGAGCGGGTGGAGCGGATGGTGTCGATGGCGCCGAACCGCTCGCGGAGCAGCTCGCCCAGCTCGCGCGTTCCCGCCACGCGAAGCTTGGTGAGAAAGCAGTCCTCGCCCGCCACGTGGTGCACCTCCAGCACCTCGGGAATCTGCGCCAGCCGCTCGGCGGTGGTGATGGCGCCGGCGCGCTCGTCGGCCCGCACGAACACGTACGCCGTCAGCTTCAGCCCCAGCGCCTCGGGGTTGATGCGGGCCGTGTATCCCTCGATCACCCCGCGCTCCTCCAGCTTGCGGATGCGCTCCAGGATGGCGGAGGGCGCCATTCCCACCTGCCGGGCGATCTCGGCGTTGGCGATGCGGGCGTTGTCCTGGAGTATCGCCAGGATCTGCCGGTCGATGTCGTCTATCATTCTTGCATTCTCCTTCTGCACTGACGATACTTCCGCCAGAGTAGTCCGTCAACCACTGGTCGTTCAGCAGAGTACGTGCCGCACCGAACGATCAGATTGGGTCGACAGGGAGAGGACGGGCGGTTGGCGCCGGCTTCGGGCGCGGGCTATGTTGGCGCCGCCGGGACGCCTGGAAACCATCAAATCACGAGACCGATGAAAGACGAGATGAACATGGCGGGGCTTGGGCTGGGCACCATCGCCATCCACGCCGGCCAGCGGCCCGACCCCACCACCGGCGCCATCATGATGCCGGTGTACCAGACGTCCACGTACGTGCAGCCCGAGCTGGGGCGCCACCTGGGATACGAGTACGCGCGCACCCACAACCCCACGCGCGAGGCGTACGAGCGCAACGTGGCCGCGCTGGAAAACGGAACGCACGGGATCGCCTTCTCGTCCGGTCTGGCCGCGACGGACACGATGATGAAGCTGCTGAGCGCGGGCGACCACGTGGTCTGCGGCGAGGGGGTGTACGGCGGCACCTACCGGCTGTTCAACCAGGTGATCTCGCGGCTGGGCATCGAGTTCAGCTTCGTCGACAGCAGCGACCCGGCGGCGCTCCGCGCGGCGGTGAAGCCAAACACGCGGCTGATCCACCTGGAGACGCCGACGAATCCCATGATGCGGCTGAGCGACATCGCCGAGGCGGCGGAGATCGCGAAGGCCGCGGGAGCGCTGCTGAGCGTCGACAACACCTTCGCCTCGCCCTACAACCAGCGCCCGCTGGAGCTGGGCGCCGACATCGTGCTGCACTCGGTGACCAAGTACGTCAACGGGCACAGCGACATGGTGGGCGGCATCATCGTGGTGCGCGACGACGAGCTGCACGAGCGCCTTCGCTTCCTGCAGAACGCGGCGGGCGCGGTGCCCGGCCCGTGGGATTGCTGGCTGGCGCTGCGCGGCACCAAGACGCTTCACCTGCGCATGGCCGCCCACAACGCGAACGGGCAGCAGATCGCGGAGTGGCTGGATGCGCATGACAAGGTGCAGCAGGTGTACTACCCCGGCCTTCCCGCGCACCCGCAGCACGAGCTCGCGCGGCGGCAGATGCGCGGGTTCACGGGAATGATCAGCATAGAGATGGGCTCGCTGGAGCGCGCGGCGGCGTTCGTGAACGGCGTCCGCATCTTTGCGCTGGCCGAGTCGCTGGGCGGGGTGGAAAGCCTGATCGGCCATCCGGCGATGATGACGCACGCCTCCATCCCCCGCGACCGCCGCTACGCCATGGGCCTCACGGACGGGCTGGTGCGGCTGTCCTGCGGCGTGGAAGACGTCCAGGACCTGATCGCCGACCTGGAGCAGGCGCTCGCCGCGGTGTGATGGAGGGCCGGGGCCACTCGCTGGAGTGGCCCCGGCCTGCACGGGCGAATGAATTCGCTGCAACAACCACACGATGTCCGCCTTCGCGGACTACCCGGTTGCGGATGCACTCTGCGCTCGGGTGGCGCGCCCGGGCACCCGTGTCATCCCGACGGAGCGGCCACGGCGAAACTGACCTGGCACCGTAGCCCGCAGCGACCGAGGGATCCGCCACACACCATGCAAGGCGCGCCGACCCAGCCCCGGCACACATAGCTCGCGGACACGGCGCCGCTACCGGGCCCTGGTGAGACGTGACGCAGGCAAGATCCTTCGGCCCGCGAGCGATGGCGTATGGGCGAGTCCGGTGCGCCTGGGCCTCTGGATGACCGGCTGTGGGGTGCACCCGGCAGGGGTGGTGCACCATACTGGCTCCCTTCCCCCGCGCAGTTTGCGGGGGAAGGGTTGGGGATGGGGGGCGGCCGCGGCATGCGCCGGCCCGCGTCGAACCTCCACACAGCCATGGTGTGTACCCCCTCTCCCACGCTGTTTGTGGGAGAGGGTGGACGAGCATAAGCGAGGACGGGTGAGGGCCCCACGGCAGCCGAGGCCCACGCAAAAGGGCACCCCGCGAGAGGTGCCCTTTTCCGCGTACACGCGTTCGGGAACGACATGGGTCGGCTGGGACTCGAACCCAGGACCAATCGGTTAAAAGCCGAGTGCTCTACCAACTGAGCTACCGACCCGCGCCCCAAAGATAGGGCACTGGGGCCGCGCGCTCAACCCACGGCCTCACAGCACCGCGATCATTCCCGGCGTGTCGACGTACGACTCCATGCGGATCACCTTCCCGCGGCGAAACTCGTACACGTGCGTGGCGCCCAGGTCGAACGCCGCGCCGGTGCGCCGGGCGATGCCGCGCGTGCGCCCGCTGACGATCACCCGTTCCCCCGCCGGCAGCATCTCCTTCACCTCGAAGCGCGAATCCACGTGTTCCATGAGCGTGTCGAAGAACCCGCGCGCCTCGTCCAGCCCGCGAAAAGTGCCGCCCCAGGGAAGGTGCGTGCTCTGGCGGATGACGACGTCCGGCGAAAAGCACGAGAACACGTCCAGCAGGTCGCGGCGCGCGTAGGCGTCGTACATCGCGCGGATGATCGCGGCGTCGGCGCAGGAATCACATGCGGCGCGAAGCGGCCGCGGCGCGGCGGCGATGGTGGGGGGCAGCACGTCCGTCGCAACCATGGCCGGCGATCTCCTGTACGGGTTCTGTCCGATGTCGTGTGAGCGTGTGATGAATCTGCTCTCCGACATCCTGCCCGGCATGGGTAGAACGCACCAGGAGCCCAAAAGACCTGAGGGATCGCCCGGGCCTCTGTGGATGTCGAGCGAAGGGGGGTTAGCCCGGCTGGCGTCGCGTCAACCGGCGGATGCGGCGCGCGAAGCGGAAGAGGACGAACAGCAGCACCGCCACCAGCACCAGCGCAAGCAGCGGCGCCAGGAACGCGATCACGATCGCGCCCACCGCCGCGACGTCCTCCAGCACGCTCAGCACGGGGTTCCCCAGCCCGCCCGTGGTGGCCGTGCTTCCCAACCGCGCCGTGGCCTTGGCGCCGTGCACCCCCAGAGCGAGCGGCGCGCCCAGCACGATGCCGATGCCGACCGCGAACTCCGGCGACACCTGGTACAGAAACGGTGTCGCGGCGAGCGCGGCCAGCACGGGCTTGCTCACCACCTGCACCGAGTCCAGCACGTGGTCCACCAGCGGCACCTTGTCGCCCAGGATCTCCAGCAGCGTCGCCACGCCGAAGATCACCATCGTCTGCGGCTGGTCCAGCCACTCCATGGCCGGCGGCAGGGGCATGTCCGACATCCAGGCCGCCACGCTGGCGCTGAAGATGGGCAGAAAGGCGCGCAGCCCCGCGCAGGCGGCCAGCACCAGGCCCAGCGCGGCGGCGGAAAGTGCTTCCATGTGCGTTCGGAAGACGGCGGTCGGAGGGGGAAGGTCTGGGCTCCTGATACTCACGCCCGCCGAGCGGGAGCGCAAGCGGAACTTACAATTTGGCTCGACAGAGTCAGTGACGTCACGCGTTCCGCGAGACTACGCCTTCCGGTGCGCTGCTCTGCGCGGTGCTTGCGCGGCCTGCCGCGCCGACCGCGTCCCCACCTCGAGAGGAGCCCCTTTTCGAGTGATGAGCAATGGGCTGACCAGCCCATTCCGATCCCTTCAAGCTGTCCCTGAGATTCAAGTCATCGGATAGCCCCGGGCCGCTCGCTTGTTGAGGTGGAGTTCCGCGGGAGAGCCCAGTCGGTATGGTGCAAGGTTCTGCCCTTCGCATATTGTTGTTTAGATGGGGGGGTGCGATACTGGAGTCACCCCCTGCGCAGATTTGCACCGGACCTCCGCATCGCTACGACAGTTGCGCTCGACGCGCTACCCCATCCCGGTGCTTCCAGTACTCACTCATCGTGAAAATCTCTGATGTCTGAATTGCGCCTCTACCTTACTGGTCCAGATTTGAGCAACGTCACGCCTGAATTAGAGTGGCAGGCGGAGCGCGTCGCAGGTGCGCCAGTGGATCTCCGCCTCGAGTTGCCGGATCAGGATAATCTGCGTTGGCTCTGGGAGCATCCCATGGTGGATTTTTATGCT
>NZ_DATBNB010000323.1 GCF_036554565.1 Longimicrobium sp.
CATCCGCAACCAGCTGGCGCCGGGCACGGAGGGCGGATACACCACGTACTTCCCCGACGACGAGATCACCACGATCTACGACGCGGCCATGCGCTACCAGGGCGACGGAACGCCGCTGGTGGTGCTGGCGGGCAAGGAGTACGGCAGCGGCTCGTCTCGCGACTGGGCGGCGAAGGGACCGTACCTGCAGGGGATCAAGGCGGTGATCGCCGAAACGTACGAGCGCATCCACCGCAGCAACCTGGTGGGAATGGGCGTGCTGCCGCTGCAGTTCCTGAACGGCGAGAGCGTCAAGTCGCACGGGCTGACCGGGCGCGAGCACTTCGACATCGTGGGCGTGGGCGAGGTGATCTCCAGCAACCTGGAAACGCGCGAGGTCACCGTCCGCGCCACGGGCGAGGACGGCGAGGCCAAGGAGTTCCGCGCCCTGGTCCGCATCGACACGCCGCAGGAGGTGCTGTACTACCGCCACGGCGGCATCCTGCAGTACGTGCTGCGCCAGCTTCTCGGCGGCCGTGAGAAGCCGGAAGCCGTTTCGCCGTCCGTCGCCGCGGGCGCGGTGGTGCACAAGGACAAGGACAAAGGTAGCGCCCGGGTGACGGAGGCTGCCCAGGAGTCGTTCCCGGCCAGCGATCCGCCGGCGTACTGAACGGCCAGTGCGAAAGTACTGAGTGCGAGAGTGCGAAAGTAACGGCAAACCGCGCCGGCACCCTTCTCGGGTGCCGGCGCGGTCGTTTCGTGCACAAGGTTTGTAGCCGCGCGCCCGGCGGTCCCCACTTTCGCACTCTCGCACTTTCGCACTTTCGCACTATGTTGTCTGCATGCGCGAACGCCCGCCCGCCACCCCCGGCCCCCGCCTGGCGCCCGGCCCCGAGTTCGACCTGATCCGCGGCTTTCTCGCGAACGGGCCGGCCGAAGGGGCGCGGGCCGACGTGCGCGTGGCTCCCGGCGACGACTGCGCCGTCGTGGCGGCCGAGGGGGTGGCGCTCTCCACCGACATGAGCGTGGAGGGGGTTCACTTCCGCCGCGACTGGCTGACGCCGCACGAGATCGGCTGGCGTGCGGCGGCGGCGGCGCTCAGCGACCTGGCCGCCGTGGCTGCCCGGCCCATCGGCATCCTGGTGTCGCTCGCGGTGCCCACGGAGGACGCGGGCGAGTTCACCCAGCAGCTGATGGCGGGGTGCCGCGAGGCGGCAGAGTCCGTCGGCGGGCTGCTGCTGGGCGGCGATACCACCCGCTCGCCCGGGCCCGTGGTAGTGGACGTCACCGTCGTGGGCGAGGCGCCGCGCCCCGTGCTGCGCTCCGGCGCAAGGCACGGGCACGAGGTGTGGGTCACGGGCGAGCTGGGCGGCGCCGCGGCGTGCGTGGCGGCGCTGGAGGCGGGGAAGCAGCCCAAGCCCGGCGCGCGCGCCCGCTTCGCGCGCCCGGTGCCACGCATCCGCGAGGCCCTGTGGCTGCTGGGCCGCGGCGCTCCCTCCGCCATGATCGATCTTTCCGACGGCCTGGCGGGCGATGCCGCGCACCTCTCTGCTTCCAGCGGCGTGGCCATCCTCCTGGTTCCCGAGTTGATCCCCGTGCATCCGGCGGGCCGCTCACGCACTCGTGAGGCGACGCTGGCGGCCGGCCTTCACGGCGGCGAAGACTATGAACTCTGCTTCACCGCGCCGGTCGGTGCCGTGCAGCCCCACGTAGACGCGTTCGTGCGGGCCTTCGGCGTGCCACTATGCTGCGTGGGCCGCGTGGGTGGGGGTGCCGGCGTGTGGTTCGTGGATGCCGAGGGGCACCGCACTCCCGTGCAGGGCGGCGGATGGCAGCACTTCCGCGACGGCGCCTGATGGGAATCCTGCGGGCGCTCTGGATGGTGTTCTGGATGACGGTCGCCACCTTCACCTACGGGGGAATGGCGATCATCCTGGCGCTGTTCGGCGTGAGGGGGCACCTCTTCGTGGCCTGGTCGCGGCAGTGGGCGCGCATCGCCCTGTGGTCCAGCGGGTCGCGGGCGGTGGCGCACGGGATGGAGAACGTGAAGCCCGGCGAGCCCTTCATCCTGGTGGCCAACCACGTGTCGTGGTTCGACGTGTTCGCCATCGCCGTGCTGCTGAAGGTGGACTTCCACTTCGTCGCCAAGAAGGAGCTGGAGCGGGTGCCCGTCTTCGGCTTGGCGTGGAAGGCCGCGGGGCACATCTCCATCGACCGCAGCAACCGCGAGCGCGCGGTGGAAAGCCTGCGCGTCGCCGGGCAGCAGATGCGCGAGCAGCGGAGCGTGGTGATCATTTTCGCCGAGGGCACGCGCTCGCGCACGGGGCGCCTGCAGCCGTTCAAGAAAGGCGCGTTCGTTCTGGCGCACGAGACGGGCATCCCCATCATCCCCACGGTGGTGACGGGCAGCTACGACATCATGCGCCCCGACACCTTTTCCGTGCGCCCGGCCACCATCCACGTCTACTTCGAGTCGCCGGTGACGGTGCGGCCTGGCGAAGACCTGGAAGCGCTCACGGAGCGGGTGCGCGCCGTGTTCGTGGAGCGCCTCGCCGAAACCGAGTCGATGCCGCCACTGGAGGCTGGCCCGGCAAATCTTTCCGGTCCCGCCCGCCGCATATCCTGATCGCCGCCTCTTGACGAGCCATTCGTTTGCACTCGGCGGTCACGGCCGCCCCACCTGCCTGGGACACCTGCCCCACCATCTCCGATGAGTGACGATCCCGGCTTCACGCACCTGGACCCGCAGGGCCGCCCCCGCATGGTGGACGTGGGCCAAAAGGCGCCCACGCAACGGGTTGCGACCGCGGAGGGCCTGATCCGCATGTCGCCCGACACCCTCGCGGCCATCGTCGAGGGGCGCAGCGCGAAGGGAAACGTGCTCGTGATCGCCCAATTGGCGGGCATCATGGGCGCAAAACGCACCGCCGACCTGATCCCTCTATGCCACCCCCTCCCCCTCGATTCCGTGGAGGTGGAGGTGGCGCCGGACCCCTCTCTCCCCGGCCTGCGGGTGACCGCGACGGCGCGGGTGGAGGCGCGGACGGGCGTGGAGATGGAGGCGCTCACGGCCGTATCGTGCGCGCTGCTCACTGCTTACGACATGTGCAAGGCGCGGGACCGCGGGATGGTCATCGAGGGCGTGCGGCTGCTTCGCAAGGACGGGGGCCGCAGCGGTACCTGGACCGCGCCGGACGGGGGCTGACCCGGCATACCGCTTGCTCTGTTGGGGGCTCGACCTGTGAAGAACGGAGGCTCCACCCATGCATTCAATCATCCTCAAGCTGCAGGCCGAAGTCGAGGCCCGCAAAGCGCCGCGGCTTGAACTGAACGCCGCGGCGCGCACCGCCCTCACCGGGGTGGCGCTGTTCCTGTGCGCGTTCCTGCTGGGCGTGCGCGCCGCGGACGGCCGCGTTGCGGTGCCCTTCGCCAGCAGCTTCGCGGCTTCCGCACCCGAGGGCGTCATCGAGCTTCAGCAGGTGGAGATCGACCGCCTGAAGCGCATCCATGAAAAGTCTGCGCGGTTCGGCATTCCCGCGGACCTCGCCGAGCGCATCGAGGACATCGCCCTGGCCGAGGGGATCGAGCCCGAGGTGGCGTTCGGCCTGGTGCGCGCCGAGAGCGAGTTCAACCGGCGCGCCGTCAGCCCGGTGGGCGCGGTGGGGCTCACGCAGCTGATGCCGTCCACGGCCCGCTACTTCAAGGCCGGCGTGAACCGCAACGACCTGTTCGACCGCGACACCAACCTGCGTATCGGCTTCCGCTACCTGGCCAGCCTAGTCAAGAAGTACGATGGCAACCTGCAGCTGGCCCTGCTGGCCTACAACCGCGGCCCGGAGCGCGTGGACGGGCTT
>NZ_DATBNB010000324.1 GCF_036554565.1 Longimicrobium sp.
CCCGTCCAGGCCACCGTCTCTTCCCCGTAGGTGTCGCGGCCCACGATGCCGAACGGCGGATCGGTCGCGTCCAGCCGCACCGCCTCTCCCCCGGCGGTAATGCGGAAGGCGTGGCCGTGGCCGGCGTTGGAGTAGGCCAGCGTCCCCGCGGCGGGATCGATGACGCAGTAGAACAGGGTCAGGTACATCTCCGTGTTCTCCAGCTCGTCGATCACCGCGCGGTGGGTGCGGTGCAGCACCTCGCTGGGCGCGTCGCCCTCGGAGGCGTGGATGGCCACGGCGCTGATGGTGAGCGCCATGATCAGCGCCGCGCCGAACCCGTGGCTGCTGACATCGCCGATCAGCACCCCCAGCCGGTTGTTGGGAAGCCGGAACAGGTGGTAGAAGTCGCCGCCCACCGACTCGGCGGGGACGCATCGCGCGGCCACCTCGGCGTAGCCCCGGAACTGCTCCAGCGGGGGAAGCAGCTTCAACTGGAGGTCGTGCGCCAGCTCCAGTTCGCGCGCCAGCCGCTGCTGGATCAACGATTCGGCGATCAGCCGGTTGTTCTCGACCGCCGCGCCGATCTGGCTGGCGATGGCGGACAGCAGCTTCAGGTCGCCGGCGGAAAAGCCCTCGTTGGTCTCGCGCCCGATCAGGTTGATGACGCCCACCGCCCGGGTCTCGCCCTCGGGCGGGGTGTAGCTGACGGGCACGGACAGGAACGATCCCCGCTGCCGCGCGCCGCTCGTGCAGTCTTCGCGCTGGTACTCCTCGCCGGGCCCCAGGAGCACGTGGCGCCCCTCGCGGAACACGGCCGCCGTGATGGAGCACGGGTCGTCGACCGCCACCGGCTCGGAGTGCCCTTCGCCCCCCACCACGGCTGCCAGCCGGATCATCCCCGTGTCGCGGTCGTGCACCCACAGGGCGGCGCGGCGGGCGCTGAGGATGCTGGCTACCTCGCCGAGGATGGTGCGCGCGGCGTTCTCCAGCGAGATGATGGAGCCAAGGATCTCGCTGATGGAGTACAGCAGCGTGATCTCTTCGTAGCGCTCGCCGATCTCGCGGCTGAACGAGCGGATCTCGTCTTCGTGCCTGGCCGCGCGGGCCAGCATGGCACCCAGGAAGCGCGCCGCGGCCGCCGAGTCCTCCGCCGAGCCATCGCGGATCTCCACCCGCAGCGCCGTCCCCGGCACCTCCGCCGCCGCGTCCACCGAGCGGCCGTGCGCGGCGGGCTGAAAGCCGCCGGCCGTATCCCACCCGTCGCCCACACGCTGCCAGACGAGCGCAGCTTCGCCGAATGCCCGGCGAAAGTCGTCGAGCACTCCGCGCGCGGAGGCGGGAAGGCGGGGAGGGCTGGGGGCGGCCGTAGTCACCTGGATCGACAGGAGTTCACTCGCCCGATGCGCGGCGCCGCGATTCGTCGCGGCGCAGCACCAGGCGAACGCAGTTGCCCGCGTCGTTGTAGCGCACCTCGTCCATCAGCGTGCGGATCAGGAAGATGCCGCGGCCGCCGCACAGGTCGAGGTTTTCTGGGAGGGTGGGGTCGGGCACGTGGCCGGGGTCGAAGCCGGTGCCCTCGTCCTGCACCTGGACGGACACCGCGTCGCGCGACAGCTCCACCTCTACGCGCACGCGCTTGTCGGGGTCGCTGCCGTTGCCATAGATCATGGCGTTGGCCAGTACCTCGGCCATCCCCACGCGAAAGTTGAGGGTCAGCCGTGAGCCGTCGAAGTCGTAGGCCCGCAGCCGGTCGGAGAGGTAGCCGACGGCTCCCTCGATGACCCGCGGGTCGCTGGGCAGCTCCAGCACGAACACGCTCTGCTCGGGCGGAGAGCCGCCGATATCGGGTTTTGCCATGTGCCTAGCGCACCTTTGCCTGCGCGGAGCGGTGCATGGCCCGCCGTGGCCTGGTCGTCATGGGCAAACGCGGCGGGCCGCGCCGGGCACCAGCCCGGAACGGCCGCCGGACCGTTGCAGTGTGGGCCGGATCAGAAGCCCGTGAGGGCCGCTTCGCGAGTGTCGGCGATGTTGAACAGCGTGTCGAGCTTGGTGAGCTCGAACAGCGTCCGCAGGTCCTCGTTCAGGTTGGCCAGCCGCAGCTCGCCACCCTGCTCGCGGATCTTCTTCGACAGGCTCACGAGCACGCCCAGGCCGGACGAATCGATGTAGCCGGTGTTGGAGAAGTCGATGAGAAACTTGCGCTCCCCGCCTTCCAACTCGTCGAGCACCTTCTGCTTCAGCTCCTGGCGGTTGCCCACGATGAGCTGCCCATCCACATCGACCACCACCACACCATTGTTCTTGCTCGTGTGGAAGCTCATGACTCCTCGGTATCCACGGTTCCGGGTAAAACACCCTGGGCATGCCGGGGCAAGCGATGTGCCACCTCCGGCCCAAAACGCGGAGGCCGGCCCGGCCCTTCCGCTGTACGGAGCACACGGTAGGGCGCGGGGCGCGCTTGCGCAATAAGCGTCACCCCGCCAGCAGGCCGGTGATGCAGGCCACGTTGACGATGTCGGCGGGCGTGGCGCCGCGCGACAGGTCGTTGCACGGCTTCGCCAGCCCCTGCACGATGGGTCCGACCGCCTCCGCGCGTGCCAGGCGCTGCGTGAGCTTGTAGGCGATGTTGCCGGCGTCCAGGTCGGGAAAGACCAGCACGTTCGCCCGTCCCGCCACGGCCGATCCCGGCGACTTGCGCGCGCCGACCGACTCGACCAACGCCGCGTCTGCCTGCAGCTCGCCGTCCGCCGGAATGTGGGGCGCCTTCTCGCGGAAGATCTCCAGCGCCCGGCGCACCTTGTCGATGGACGGCCCCGCCGCGCTCCCCTTGGTGGAATACGAGAGGAAGGCCACGCGCGCATCGTCGCCCACCACCTTCCGCCGCGCTTCCGCCGCCGCGAGGGCGATGTCGGCCAGCTGCTCGGCCGTGGGGTCCGGGACCACCGCGGCGTCGGTGTAGCTGAGCACCTCTTCGCCCGCCCCGCGGAACGGGGGCACCACCATGTAGAAGGTGGACGACACCGTGCGGATTCCCGGCGCCGGGCCGATCGCCCAGATGGCGGCCCGCATGACGTCCGCCGTGGTGCTCACCGCCCCCGCGACGCACCCATCCG
>NZ_DATBNB010000325.1 GCF_036554565.1 Longimicrobium sp.
CGTGACCGGCGTCGCCGCGGTGGTCGCCAGCAAGACGGGCCTGCGCGGCAAGGCGCTGCGCAGCCGCCTGGAGAGCACGGCCGACGACAGCGGCACGGCGGGCTACGACACCAAGTACGGCTACGGCCGCGCGAACCTGTACCGCGCGCTGACCGGCACCTCGCTGGGCGCCGGCCTGTAACCCAGGCACGGCGGAGCGCGCCGGGCCAGCCCCGGCGCCTCACACGAAAAGGGCCCCTCGCGAGAGGGGCCCTTTTCGTTATCGCACCAACGCCGCAGCACCTGCCAAACCGCAGATGTCATCCCGATGGAGCGGCCACAGCGAGCCTGCCCGAACGCCGTGGACGGCAGCGACCGAGGGATCCGCCACACACTTCGCGAGGCGCCCCCCACCTGCCGACCCACCGGCACCCTGGCTCCTCCCTGCCGACCGGGGCTCACCCGCTCCTTGCTTTGAGACCCGGCTCGCCCCTCGCGCCCTGCCATCGTCTTGAGCCGATCCCGGCACGGGCGACTGAAGTCGCTGCAACAAACACACGATGTCCGCCTGCGCGGACTGGCTTGCTTGGGTGTGGAGGAGGTCCGGGGGGCGCGTCCGGGTCTCGTACCAGGGCTCGCGTGCGGGACGGGCCGGTGCACGACCGCAGTGTGTGGCGGATCCCTCAGTCGCTGCGGGGTTTGGCGTGCGGGCGGATGGCGCTTGGCCGCTCCTTCGGGATGACATCGGCGCTCGTCGGCCAATTCGGTGTACGTGCTGCTCCGGCTCGCGCGGTGTCCGGAACGCTCTTACATTCTCCCTGCGCCGCATCGCGCACTCCCGCGATCCATCCCCCCGGTTTCCCGAACGCCGATGGTCCAGGCACCTCCCGCACCCCCGCACGTGATCGCCGACCGGCAGGTGGATGTCGAAACGCCCGAGCACGTGGCCATCGGCTACGAGCTGGCGGACCTGGGCTCGCGCTTCACGGCGCTGCTGCTGGACCTGCTGATCGTCCTGTTCACCAACCTGGCGTTCCTGGCTACCGCCGCCTTCTTCGTGTGGATGGTGGGAGGCAAGAACATGCTGAGCGGGGTGGGATGGGGCATCTACGTCTTCCTGAGCTTCGTGTTCTTCTGGGGATACTTCGCGCTGCTGGAGGGCCTTCGCGACGGGCAGACGCTGGGGAAGAAGTGGATGGGCATCCGCGTGGTGCACGACGGCGGATATCCCGTCACGGTGCGCGCATCCGCCATCCGCAACCTGGTGAAGCTGGGCGTCGACATTCAGCCCGTGGGCTCGTGCGCCATCGGCGGCCTGTCGATGATGCTTCATCCCCAGACGAAGCGGCTGGGCGACATGGCCGCCGGCACGGTGGTGGTGCGCGACCGCACGGGGCAGCCCATCCCCGAAGACAACCCCGCCGCGCCCGACGCGCCCAGCCTGGGGCGCCCGCGGCTGGCCGACGACGAGTTCGCGGCCGTGTCGATGTTCGTGTCGCGGCGGCTTTCGCTGGAGGGCCACGTGCGCGCCGAGCTGTCGCGAAAGCTGATGGCGCGCGTGGAGCATCACGTGGCCGACGATCCGCGCCGGATGCAGGTGAGCCCCGACGCGTACCTGTGCACCCTCCACGCGGACGAGACGGCGCGGCGGCAGGCCTCGGGGGCCGGGGGTCGCGCGGGGACGGCGCAGGCCACGGCCCTGGTCCGGCGGCAGCGGGAAGAGTGGAACGAGTACCAGGCAATGCTGGAGATGGCGCGCAAGCAGGGGCTGGACAAGCTGGGTGAAACCCGCGTGTCGCGCTTCGCCACCCTGTACCGCGGCGTGGCGGCGGACCTGGCGCGCGCCCGCACCTACGGCGGCTCGCAGGAGCTGCTGTACTCGCTGGAGCGCATCGTCGGCAGCGGGCACAACCTGTTCTACCGCCCGCCCGTGCGCTCGTGGCGCCGCTTCCGGGTGTTCCTCGCCGGGGGGTTCGCCGCGCTGGCCCGCCGGCTGTGGCGGCCCATCACCGTGGCCTTGGCGCTGTTCTACGTGCCCGCCGTGCTCAGCTTCGCCGCCATCCGCACCCAGCCCACCCTGGCGCGCGAGATGATCCCGGCGGAGATGATCGCGCGGGCCGAGAACGCGGCCGCCAAGGAGGCCCGGGGCGAGGGCTACTACGACGTCACCGAGGTGGAGATGCCCGGGATGGCGAGCAGCCTGATCAGCAACAACGTGGGCGTGACGTTCACCGCCTTCGCGGGAGGCATCCTGGCGGGGGCCGGAACGGTGCTGATCCTGGTGTTCAACGGGCTGCACCTGGGCTCCGTGGCGGGGCTGTTCGCCAACCACGGGCAGAGCCTTCACCTGTGGACCTTCGTCGCGGGCCACGGGGTCATCGAGATCACCGCCATCTGCATCGCGGGCGGGGCCGGGCTGTGGCTGGGGTCGGCCATCCTGTTCCCCGGCCGCCTCACGCGGCGCGAGGTGCTGCAGCGGCGCGCCCGCGAGGCCGTGTCGCTGATCGGCGGCACCGCCGTCATGCTGATCATCGCGGGGCTCATCGAGGGCTTCATCAGCACCTCGCCCCTGCCGCCCGCCATCAAGTTCACGCTGGCCGCCATCTTCGGGCTGGCGATGGTCTGCTACTTCGCCCTGGCCGGCCACGGTGCGCGCTACCAGGCCGACGCCGCCGCCGCGGCCGAGCGCGACCAGAAGCAGGCGGCGCCCCGGCCCGCAGCCGCCTGACGACTGTCCACGCACACACATGTCCAGGATCCACCTTCGACTCTCCGCCGCCGCGCTTCTGTCCCTGGTTGCCTGCCAGGACGACGCCGGTGCCGACCGCGCCGCGTCCGCCGATTCCATCACCGTCGCGGCGGCCGATTCCGTTCCGCGCGACACGGCATCGCCCACGCCTCCGCCTCCGGTGGACACCGCCGCACGCACGAGCGCCGCGCCCGCGGACGCGAACCTCACCGGGATGGTGACGAAGCTGGGAGAGCGGCGCTACACGATCGACGGCCGCACGCGCGGCGCCACCACGGTGCAGCTGACGGTGGAGGATGGGCACGACGTGCTCTACGGCCCCGTGGACGTTCCCGTCACCGGCGGCAGCTTCCGCGCGGAGGTCACGCTGGAGCCTACCCAGCGGCGCATCGTCTACGCCTACCTGTCGGAGCCGGAGGGAAAGCGCCAGTGGGTGGTCACCATTCCGCTGGACAGCGCGCGCGTGGCCGTCGACGCACGGCCCGAAGGCTCCTGACCGGAACGCCGCGGCCGTCTTCCGCGCGGGATGCACAGGGCGTATGCTACCGGCGGGCGAGCATCGGAAACCGAGCGGAAAGCAGATCGTGAGCGAGACGGGCGGGCAGGAGCAGGCGGCGGGACGCGCGGCGCTGGAGGGCGTAGTGGTGGTCCTGTGGCAGACGCAGGACTACGTGAACATCGCGGGAACCATCCGCGCGATGAAGAACTTCGGGCTCGCCCGGCTGCGGCTCATCCAGCCGGAATCGTGGGATCCATGGCGCATCGAGGGGATCGCCCACGGCACCCACGACCTGGTGGAGCGCACCGAGATCCACGACTCGCTGGAAAGCGCGCTGGGCGACTGCTCGTACGTGATCGGGATGACGGCCCGCTCGCGCCGTGCCAAGCGCGCCGTCACCCGCCCGCGCGAGATCGCGCCGGAGCTGCTGGTGCGCGCGCGGCAGTCGGTGGCGGGAGAGGGCGGCCCGGTGGCGCTGCTGTACGGGCGCGAGGACCACGGGCTGAGCAACGAGGCGCTGGACATGTGCCACCGCACGTGCATCATCCCCACCTCCGAGCACTCGTCGCTGAACCTGGCGCAGGCGGTGCTGGTGATGGCGTACGAGATGTGGATGCAGGCCGAGGGCGCCGACCAGGCGTTCCGCGCCCCGCGCCGCGGCGACGCCCCCCCGGCGGACGTGGCCGCGCTGGAGCGCCTGTTCGACGACACCGAGCGGGCGCTGTGGGCGGTGGACTTCTTCAAGGCGCGGCAGACGGAAACGGTGATGCGGACCCTCCGCGAGCTGGTGCGCCGCGCGGATCCCGACATGCGCGAGGCGGGCTTTCTCCGCGCGATCTTCATCGAGGTGGTGAAGTACGTACGCCGCATCGGCGGGCTGCCGCCCGAGGGGGAGCCCCGCGACTTCCGCTCGGCGCCTCCGCCGGGAGCGCCCGAATAGAGGCGGGAGCGCCGGAATGGAGGCGGAGACACGGAAGCGGGGGGGGGGGGGGGG
>NZ_DATBNB010000326.1 GCF_036554565.1 Longimicrobium sp.
CACCGAGGGCGACATCACCTACATCCCCATCCTGGTGGAAGAGCTGGTGATCCAGAAGCGGCTGGTGGCGCACGAGGAGCTGGTGATCCGCAAGACGCGCGTGACGGAAGAGCAGGTGGTGGAGGAGGAGCTTCGCCGCGAAGTGCCCGAGATCCGGGGCCCGGACGGACCCGTGGACGTGGGCGCGCAAGGCGGCGGAGGGCACCGCTGATACGCGCCTGATACCCGCCGTCGGGGAACAGGAGTTGCAAAAGTCCCCCGCCCACATGGTGGGGTCGGGAACCGCGACAACAGGAGCACGAGCATGCTGGAAAACCTGGGCGGAAGCCACAACCGGAACGACCGCGATCTGGGCCGCCGCGACCGCGACGCGCTGGTCCGCGAGCGCATGCAGGCGCAGGGGATCAGTGAGGAAGAGGCGACCCGCATCGTCCTGTCCGAGGAGCAGCTGGCCGTCGGCAAGCGCGAGGTGCAGACGGGCGAGGTGGGCATCCACAAGCGGGTGGAGACCGAGCACGCGCACGCCGACGTGGCCCTGCGCCACGAGGAAGTCGACATCGAGCGCCGGCCCATTGCGGGCGGCTACTCGGCGGCCGGCGCGACGGGCGCCACCATCGGCGGTGACGAGGAGATCCGCGTGCAGCTGCACGCCGAGGAAGCCGTCGTGGAGAAGCGCGTGGTGCCCACGGAGGAGATCCTGGTGCGCAAGCGCGAGGTGGTGGAGAACGAGTCCATCGACACGGAGCTCCGCCGCGAGCACGCCGAGGTGGACCGCACCAACGTGTCCACGGACCGCGGCGTCCGCGACGACCGCCTGGACGGACGGATGTAATCTGGCGGGTTCCCGGTAACGGAAAACTCGGCGGGATACAAAGGAGGCTCCGCGGGCACGCTGCCCGCGGAGCCTCCGCCGTTTCGTGGGGGCCCCTCCCCCGGCCCCTCCCCGCACAAACTACGTGCGGAGAGGGGAGCAGTTCGATGGCGGGTTGGCAGGACCCGTGCGGGCCGCGGGCGCCCCCCATCCCCAGCCCTTCCCCCGCAAACTGCGCGGGGGAAGGGAGCCAATCCGGTGCGTCACCCAAGCCTTCGCCGCACCAGGGCCTGTCATCCTGAGGCCCAGGCGCGCCAAACCTTCCCGCAGTACGGGCTTCGCGGGCCGAAGGATCTAGCCGGGCGCCACTTCTCACCCTGGACGCGACAGCGCCACGAATGCCGGAATCGCCCCGCTCGCGCCCACGCGGCGCGCGGAAGGCCGGGCAAACCACGGCGCGCTTCGGGCCGGTCCGGCGCATGCCCCGGGCTGCCCTCTCTCCCCGGCCCTCTCCCCCGCAAGCGGGGGAGAGGGCGAATTCGACTGCGCTTCGGCTAGCCTGGCGCGCGCGACTACACCCTCTCCCGCTTGCGGGAGAGGGTGGCACGCGTGTCAGCGCGGCCGGGTGAGGGCCCCACGGCAGCCGAGGTCCGGGCCTCCGTGACCGCTACCGCGCCCAGACGGAGAGGCGTCCGAGGTTAGATCCTTCGGCCCGCGTACGACGGTGTACGGGCCGGGTTCGGTGCGCCTGGGCCTCAGGATGACAGGCTGTTGCGCGGCAAGGACTTGCATGCACCGGGACGCGTGTCGGCGCGCCCGATGAGAAGCAGTCCGCGAAGGCGGACTTCGGGCCGTCGTTGCCGCGAATTCATTCGCCCCAGCGGAGCCGGAGACCCCATCAGGCCGTGCCCTCTCCCGCCACCGCCTGCACCTGCGCGAGCACGTCCAAAAAGTCGTCGGCCAGGATCACCAGCAGATCGTCCTGCTGCATCAGATCCAGGGCGCGCGCCACGGCCTCAGGCTCGGGGTACACCGCCTCGATGCTCCCCGCCGCCAGCCCTCCGGCCTGCAGCCCCTCGCCGATCAGCCGGGCCACATCGCCCGCCGGCCGGCCGCGGCGGTAGTTCTCGTGCTCCTTCACCACCACGTAGTCCAGCACGGAGCAGATCTCCCCCAGCTCGCGCAGGTCCTCGTCGCGGCGGTCGCCGGGCATGGTGATCACCCCGATCCGCCGCGCGGCCGGCATCCGCCCCACGAACTCCATCAGCCCGCGCACCGCGGCGGGGTTGTGCGCGTAGTCGATGATCACCGTGCCGCGCGCCGTTTGCAGCACGTTCATCCGCCCCGGCGTGGCGGTTCCCGAGGGCACGAAGGTGCGCAGCCCCTCGGCGATCGTCTCCACCGGCACCTCCTGCAGGTACGCCGCCGCGATGGCCGCCATCAGGTTGTGCAACTGAAAGCGGGCGGCGCCGCCCATGGCCAGCGGCACCTCGTCGACGGCGATCACGGGAACGCGCGCGCCGCCCTTGGCGCCGCGGATGACCAGCGACTCGCGGCCGCCCTCGTCCTCCACCATCACCGCCATGTGGCCGAACGCCAGGTGCTCCGCCAGCGCCGGGTTGTCGGCCTTGCCCAGCACCGAGGTGTACACCACCCCGCCCGGCGTCCGCTCCGCCATTCCCACCACCAGCGGGTCATCCGCGTTCAGCACCGCGAACCCGTCCTCCTTGACCACCGACGGGATCACGGCCTTCACCTCCGCCAGGTCTTCGTCGGTGTGGATGCCGCGAAGCCCCAGGTGGTCGGCGCTCACGTTCAGCACGATGCCCACGTCGCACTCGTCGAAGCCCAGCCCCGACCGCAGGATGCCGCCGCGCGCCGTCTCGATCACCGCCACGTCCACCTTGGGGTTGGCCAGCACCACGCCCGCCGCGAAGGGCCCGGTGAAGTCGCCCTCCATCTGCAGGTGTTCCTGGTAGTAGATGCCATCGGTCGTGGTGAAGCCCACGCGCACGCCCGTCTGCCGGAAGATGTGGGCGATCAGCCGCGTGGTCGTCGTCTTTCCATTCGTGCCGGTGATGGCGATGACGGGAATGGTGGAGGGCGCCCCCGGCGGATAGAGCATGTCCAGGATGGCGCCGGGCACGTCGCGCGGCGTTCCCACGTCGGGATCGGTGTGCATCCGCAGCCCGGGGGAGGCGTTCACCTCCAGGATGGTGGCGCCGTTCTCGTCGAAGGGAACCCCGATGTCGTCCGTCAGCACGTCGATCCCGGCGATGTCCAGCCCCATGGCGGCAACCGCCAGCTCGCAGAGCAGCGCGTTGCGGGGATGGATCTCGTCCGTGCGATCCACCGACGTTCCGCCCGTGGAGATGTTGGCCGTGGGGCGCAGGCACACCGTCTGTCCCGCGGCGGGAACGGTGTCCATCGTCCGTCCCTCGCGCGCCAGGAACTCCGCCGTCTGCTCGTCCAGGGGAATGCGGACCAGCGTGGGATTGGGATGAAGCGGGTCGCGCTTGGGATCCTGGTTCACCTCTTCCGCCAGCTCCCGCACGGTCCGCCGGCCGTCGCCCACGACGTGCGCGGGAACGCGCTCCGACACGCCGACCACCCTGCCGTCCACGACGATGACGCGGTGGTCGCGCCCGTGGGCAAAGCGCTCCACGACCACCTTCGGATGCTCCGCCAGGGCGATGGGCCACGCCGCGCGCACCCCATCGTCGCTGTCCAGCCGGCCGGAGATGCCGCGGCCGTCGTTGGCATCCAGCGGCTTCAGCAGCACGGGAAAGCCGATGCGGTGGGCGATCTCCAGCGCCTCCCTCGCCGTTTCGGCCACGCCGCCCTCGGGCACGGGAAGGCCGTTGCGGGCCAGGATGCGCTTGGTGCGGTCCTTGTCGGAGGTCATGTCCGTGGCGATGACGCTGGTGAAGTCCGTCATCGCGCCGTCCATCCGCCGCAGGTTGCGCCCCAGCCCCAGCTGGAAGACGGGGTCGCCCGCGAAGCGCCGCACGGGAATGCCGCGGCGCCGGGCTTCCTTGATCAGCACCAGCGACGTGGCGCGCGGCCGCGCGTCGTGGAAGACCTCGCGCAGGGCGATCACGGCCGTGTCCAGGTGCAGCTCGTCCCCGCGCAGCGCGCGCAGGAGCAGCGTTTCGGCCGTGTACAGGCTTTCCACGCCCACCTCGGGCTCGGCGTAGCCCACCGCCAGCTGCGGCGGCTCGCCATGCGCGCCGGGGATCACGCGGTTGAACATCGTCGGCGCGCCGGCCAGCAGCTGCAGCGCCACCGCCACGCGGCCCACCAGCTGCGCCCACGCCGCCTCCTCCCGCCCGATGCCGAACGCCGCCGCGTCGGGCGAAAGCCCGGGGAGCTCTGCCGACAGCCGCTCCATCAGCCCGGGAACCGCCTCGGGTGGGCGCGCCGCCAGCGACGGCGCGATCCACACTTCGCAGGCGGCCACGGGGTGGGTGGCCCAGATGCTGGGGCCGCGCAGCGCCCGCACCGAGCGCAGGCGGATGGGGTCTTCGCTGCCCGTCTCCATCGCCTCGTCCGTCAAGCGTGCTCTCCCTTGGTGGAACTCTCGCCGGCCTTGGTGCCGCCCTCCGGCGCCGCGGCGGGGCGGGGCGCGCAGTCGATCCGGCGCGCGTAGGTGTGCGGCTCGCGCGGCGACGCCGGGGCGGGCGGGTTGCCCACGGTGCGGTCCTGTGTTTCTGGAGTCATGGTCGTGCGCATGAAAGGGGAACGCGGCCGTCCCAAGCCCGGCCGCGCGCCCACTTTGGACCGGAGGGCGCGCGAGCCGTGCCGCGGGGCCGCGTTATGCAAATTCCTGCCCGCGTGGCGAACCACCGCGACGTCCGTCACCCCCTCCGGAACAGGCAAGTCCCGCCGCGCTAGCGCCCGCCGAGCCGCTGCAACAGCCAGGCGATCCGCTCGTCGCGCGCGGCGGACGACTTCAGGTAGTGATCACCATCGTACCACCGCACCTCCTTCGGATCCCCCGCGGCGGCGGCATACCGGAGGAACGTGGCCTCGGCGAAGTACTGTTCCTGCCGTGGGAACTGGAACAGCACCGGCCGACCCGCCGCTCGCCCGACGTGGTTCACGGGATCGATCGGCGCCATCTCCCGCGCGTACCGGTCGCGCGCCTCTCCCGTGAGCTCCGGGTTGTTGACCGCGGCGATCTCGGTGAAGCTGGACGGCCCCGCGATCAGCACGGCCGCCCGGATGCGCGGCTCCGCCCCCACGAGCGCCCCGCCAAACGCCGCGCCGAAGCTGTGCCCCACGTACCCGATCCGCGCCGCGTCCACCTCGGGGCGGGCGGCGAGCACGTCTACCGCGCGGCGCAATCCCACCACCACGCCCGTGTAGCGTTGCAGGTCCGCCGCCCCATCCTTGAACAGCGGCAGCCAGAAGGCTTCCCTGGACCACGGCGCATCCAGCACCAGCGAGGCGACGCCGCGGCGCCCCATCTCCACGGCCTCGTCCAGGTACGTGGTGCGGCTACCCGGCGCCGGGTGCGTGTAGACGAGCCCCGGGGCGCGGCCAGCCGTCCGCGGAATCACGAGGTACGCGCGGACCGGCTCGCCATCCAGGCCGGCATATTCCACGTCGTGGATGGAGACCCCGTCGCGCGTTTCGGTGCCGGCGATCCGCACGGCCGGCGCCGGGCGGGCGTCGTAGTCGAAGGCGCCGCGCATGCCGGATGTTCTACGGGCCGCCGGGCCGCAGGCGCCGAGCAGGAGCGGGAGCAGCACCAGGCCGCTCGTCATCATCCGTCGTGCAAGCTGATTCATGCGGGGATACCAGGCCGGGTGGCGGAGCATGGCTCTCGTGGGGCGGATTGAGGTGGATGCGCGCGTACATTATGCCCGATCCGCACGATGCGCACCTGGAAAGCAGGCCCTCGGGTCGACGGGCGGCGGTCGGCCCCGGCGGCACCGACCGTGCACTGTGCTCACCTCGAATGATGCAACGAACCCTGGATCGGGAGCATGGCTATGGCGGAGAACGAACGCGAGACGAAGGAATACTCGCTGGAGGAGCGCCGGTACATCGGCGATGACGGCAAGGTGCACCACCACACCAACAAGTGGATGGCGGAGCACGAAGGCGAGTCGAAGGGCGGCGAATCGCAATCGGCACGCGGCAAGGGTTCGGAATCGGGCGAGGGCAAGAGCTCGGAGTCGAAGAGCGGGGGATCGCAGTCCAAGAGCAAGAGCTCCGAATCAAAGGGCGGGGAGTCGCAGTCGAAGAGCAAGGGCTCCGAGTCGAAGGGCGGCGAATCGCAGTCGGCCCGCGGAAAGAGCTCGGAGCGGGCGGAAGGCAAGGGTTCGGAGTCCAAGGGCGGCGAGTCGCAGTCGGCCCGTGGAAAGAGCTCGGAGTCTGCGGAAGGCAAGTCCTCGCGCTCGAGCAAGGGCGAGGAGAGCTCCGGCGGCGCGCGTCGTTCCGCGAAGGAGTCCGAAGAGTCGGAGGAGAGCGGCGGGCTGGCGAAGGGGCTGATGGCGGCGGCTGCGCTGGGCGTGGCCGGAGTTGCCGCGGCCGCGGTGGTGGCCGCGCGCACGAGCGGCGAGCGCGAGGTCGATACGGTCGAGATCCGCGAGACGGGCGGTCGCAGCCCCGACGCAAACGAGACCGGGCGCACCAGCACCGAGGGCGGAAGCTCCGTGCACTGAACGCGGTCGCTCGTGCAGGACCTGGTCGAAGGCTCCGCGAGCTACCTGCGCGCGGAGCCTTCGGATTCCATTGACGATGGCTAGCCCAGCAGTGCGATCAGCGCCGCGCCGCTGGTGACGAGCAGCGCCCCGGCGGCGCGGGTGCGGGCGGCGGAGCGCTCGCCCAGGAGGCCGATGCCGAGGGCCGTCGCGATCAGGATGCTGGTGCTGGATACGGCCATCACGTAGCCGGCCTGCGCAAGCCGGAACGCCAGCTGAAGCCCCGCGACCTGAACGGCGAAGGTGGTTCCCGCCAGCACGACGAGCCAGGCCCACGGCATCACCCGCGCGGGCAGGCCGAGGCCGGCCGGCTCCCTCCACATCATCCACGGCAGCCCCGCCGCCAGCACCGCCGCCGACCCCAGCGACAGCGCGGCGCCCCACGGAAACGGCCCCACCTCGGCGATCCCCAGCTTGTGCACCAGCGTGGCAAAGCTGAACGCCACGAAAGAGCCGACGGCGTACCAGCTGGCGCGGGAGGCAGCGAGGGCGCGAAGCGGGTCCAGCGCCGAGCCGCCCGGCCGCAGGCCGATGCAGTAGATGCCCAACGTGACCATTGCCACACCCGCCGCCGCGAACGGCGTGGGCACCTCGCCCAAGAAGGCGAAGCCGCCCAGCATCACCAGCGGGGGCAGCAAGCCGCTCAACGGCTGGATGACGGACAGCTCGCCGCCGCGCAGGGCAAGCGTCATCAGCACCATCCCCAGCACCTCCGGAACCAGCACCATCCCCATGGCCCGCCAGAAGCCCGGGGTCAGCGGCGGCCATCCGCCCGTCGCCGACACGGCTCCGCACAGCAGCGCGCCTCCCACCAGCCGGTACGCCACCGTCGAAACCACGACGCCCCCGCGCGCCGCGGTGAGCTTGAGCGAAAAGCTGTGCGCGGCCGTCCCGATGGCCGCCACCAGCGCAAAGACAATCCACATGCGATGCCGAACTCCAGGCTCTGCGTGATCGAATCCCGGTTGGTGCTCACAGCGCCTGCATCGGCGGGCAGCAAGATAGGTGGAACGAGGCGTGGCACACAGGGCCATGGCGGAGGCCCGTGAGGGGGAGGGGCCGGGGGAGGGGCCCACCGGCCGCCACAACCCGCCACGGCTCGCACGCCCAAGTCCCGCAATCCAGGGAAGATGCACCTGCTTGGGACCGCAACTTGCCGTCCCGCGCGGCGAACCGTCTGACACCGACCTGGAGAGCATGACAAGAATCATCACGGCCGCCGCGGCGGCCGCGCTGGCATTCGGCGCGGCGGCGCGGCCCGCCTGCGCACAGACCGACTACTACAACACCGACCGCGGCCGTCCCGTGCAGATCGAGGACGCCGCTCCGGTAGAGCGATACGCCTTCGAGTTGCAGCTTGCCCCCGTGCGCCTGGAGCACGAGAATGGCGGCGCGTACAACTGGGAGGTCGCGCCCGAAATCGCCTACGGAATCCTGCCCCACACGCAGCTGGAGGTGGGCTTTCCGATCTCGTTCCTAGACGACGGCGACCACGACCACGTGCAGGGGCTGGCGGGGATCGAGATCGCCGCGCTCCACAACCTGAACGTCGAAACGCGCACGCTCCCGGCGTTCTCCGTCGCCATCGAGACGCTGCTTCCCGTCGGCGGCCTGGCTCCGGACCGCGTCTTTACCTCGCTGAAGGGCATCGCCACCCGCACCTTCACCGGCGCGCGCTTTCACCTGAACGGCCAGTACACGCTCGGGTCCGAGGGCGGCGACGTGGGCGAGGCGTCGCGGTGGATGGCGGGCATCGCCGTGGATCGCGCCTTTCCGCTGCGAGGCCTGCTGGCGACCGCGGACCTGTTCGCGGAGCAGCCGCTGGATGACGACGGACGGCTGGCGTGGACCGCGGAAGCCGGACTCCGGTATCAAACGAGCCCGCAGTTCAACGTGGACTTCGGCATCGGCCGGCGGTTCGCGGGCGGCGGCCAGCGCTGGTCGTTCACCTTTGGAGCAGCGCACGCATTCGCGGTGCGCGGTCTGCTCCCGATCCGCTGACAGCACGCGACGGCCCGCGGCAGAGCCGGCCTGACCGATAGAGGAGAAGTGATGATGAAGAAGTTCACCGCACGAGCCGTCCTCGGCGCCGCGGCGATCGGACTGGCGCTGGGTGCCTCGGCCGGGCCGGCGCGGGCGCAGTTCACGCGGCAGCACGAGCAGTTCTACATGCCCGCCGAGCACAACTGGGTGTTCCGGCGCAACTATCCCGGCGCCGACCGCCTGTTCAACGCGTTCGACTACGGGCACGCCATCCTCTACGAAAAGCTCTACACCCGCCCGGGCGCGCCCGTCTCGGAGCTGGAGGAGCGCGAGTACGACTTCATCACGCGGCGCCTGCTGTTTGGCCCGCCGCGGATGCCGCTGGAAGAAGCCGCCATCGAGATCCAGTACGTGAAGCTCGCCCCCGAGGCGAAGCTCATGTTCGAATGGGCGCACCTCCTTCACCGGCAGATGTACGACGTGCTGGGCGACGACCGCCTGTCCGAGAGCCAGAAGGACGCCGAGGTCGCCAGCCTGCTGCGCTACTACAAGAGCCGCCCGGACCTGGCCTTCAGCTCCGTTCCCAAGAACATGGAGCTGATGGAAGGCCAGTACTACGCCACGGCATTCCGCGACAACTATCCCAAGTTCAACGGGCTGATCTGGGGCTACCACTGGCTGCAGGTGGGGCTGTACGAGCCGCTGGTGGTCGGCCGCACGCCGGAGGAGCGCCAGACGGGGGTGACGGCCACGGTCGCGCGCTTCCGGCAGATGCTGCAGGACGCGCCGCGCAACATGCCCCGCCTGATGCCGATGACGGCGGCGGTGGCGCCCCGGTTCGCGGCGCGGTACCCGGAAGCGGCGATCATCTTCGACAACTTGCACGGCATGCACGACGTGATCTCCGACATCCTGGCGTCGCCCAAGGTGTCGCGGGAGAAGAAGCGCGAGGAGATCCTGCTGGCGGCGGAGCGGTACCGCGACAACACGTCGTTCGTGATGACGCAAGCCGAGTGGCTGGAGATGAGCCACGCGATGGGCGTGCAGAACATGGGCGGCCCGGTCGTCGGCCTGCTCCCCGGCTTCCCTGAGCCCACGGTGGAGCGCGGCGCGGTGATGGCCCACGGGGGGATGCAGCACGGTGCCGCCGGCGGCTCCGCGACCGATCACGCCGCCATGGGCCACGCCCCGGCGTCCGCCGCGGCGCCGCAGGGCACGGATCACGCCGCCCACGGCACTCCGCCCGCGTCCGCCGCGATGGCGGCGACGGACCACTCCTCTCACACGCCGTCGGCCGCGATGCCGGGCAAGGCGCAGGGCGGGGCAGGGTCGCCGAGCCCGGCGCTCATCTCGGAACTGCACGCACGGCTTATGGCGGACCCCGTCATCCGCGAGCGAGTGGCCACCGATCCCGTGCTCCAGCGCCTGATGGCCGAGATGCAGGCCGCGCACGTGAGGGATCACGGGGCGATGCGGACGGGCGCGGCAGCCTCGGACAGCGCGCAGGCGATCGACTTCGCGGTCCGGCTCCTCTCCGACCCCGAGGTAGAGGCGCGCATCCACTCCGACCCGCGCCTGCACCAGCTCTGGAGCGATCCCGAGGTGCAGCGGCGTCTGGCCGAGCTGCGCCGCGCCCAGCCCGCCGCGCCCGCCGCCGATGCGCACCGGCACTGAACCGACGCGGCGATCCGCGTCCACGACCCAGGTGATGTCGATGTACGGAAGATACGGCGCAAGCCTCGCGGCGGCGCTGGTGATCGCCGGGTGCTCGGGCGAGCCCGACACGGCCGAGCGCCCGCTGGAGGCCAGGCGGGACACGGTCGCGGCGGCGCCCCCCGCCCACGCGATGCACGACTCCACCCGCGTGGACTCTGCCGCCGGGATGGCCGGGATGGACCACTCCGCCATGGGCCACGCGCCCGGCGGTGGAACTGCGGCAGCGGGAACGGACCACTCGGCCCACGGCGGCACCGGCGCGGCATCCAAGACGATGTCGGGTGTGGACCACGCGGCACACGGGGGCAGCGCCGGACCCACCGCGGCCGGAACGGCGCACCCGGGCGGCCACGCATCCGCTGTCGGAACTCGCCACGCCGCCGGGCACGCACCCACCGGCGCGGCGGGGCACGCGGGCGCTCACGGACGTGCGTCCACCGCCCGGGCAAGCGCGGCCCACGCGGGGATGAATCACGCCACCCCGCGCACCTCCTCCACGGCGGCACACGCGGGCCACACCGCGCAATCCGGAGCCGCGTTGGGGCAGTCGCACACCACCGCACACGCGAGTGCAACTTCTGTCGCAGCCGGGAGCCACGCCGGCCACGAGAATCGAGCGGCTGGAGCAGCCGGTCACACCGGCGCGCACGCGGCGGGCGGAGCCGCGAACGCGCACGCAGGCATGAACCATGGAGCGAGCGGACACGGGGTGCCCGCTACGGCAGCGCGGCCGGTCGATGAAGGCACGCGCAAGCTCCTGGACCTCGCCGGCGAACTGGTGCGCGACCCGGCTGTGCAGCGCGAGATCCAGCAGGACCCCGCGCTACGCGAGGCCTGGTCCGACCCTGCCGTACGCCGCGTGGTGACGAAGCAGCGGTAAGCATCGGCGCACGTACCGCACGTGCAGGTGAAGCCCCGAACGGACGCGCGAGCGAGCTGTTCGGGGCTTTCTGCTTTCGCTCCGCTCGAAAATCCCCGATGCGTCCTCCGGCGGGCCCCTCCCCAGCCCCTCCCCCGGCAAACTGCGCCGGGGGAGGGGGGGAACTTCGATCGGGGTTCGATGGGCTGTGTCGCATGCTGACGGAGCCCCCTCTCCCCGGCCCCGTCCCCCGCTGCGCAGGGGAGGGGGAGACCTGAATCGCGCTGCGTCTGGCCTCGCGCACCCGACTGCGCGTGCAGTCCGCGCAGGCGGACTTCGTGCCTTCCAGCTGCGGTTTCAATTCAACTCAACCGCCGGGACCGATGTGGCGGCCGCTGCGCCGGTGACCGCTGCCGCGCCCGGCCTTATACCTGGCCGCGGCTAGATCCTTCGGCCCGCGCGGGATCTGCCCCGGGCCAATCCGGTGCGCCTGGCCTCCAGGATGACAAGCCTCTTTGCACCATACGCTTGGAGCGCTCCACACTGGCTCCCTTCCCTCGCGCAGTTTGCGGGGGAAGGGCTGGGGATGGGGGGCGGCCGAGGCATGCGCAGGCCCTCGTCGAAACGCCAAAACGCCCTGGTGTTTACCCCCTCTCCCACGCTGTTTGTGGGAGAGGGTCGCACGCGTGTCAGCGCGGCGGGGTGAGGGCCCCACGGCAGCCCGGCATCCCCCGACCCTCGCTACCGCGTAGAATTCCCTTGGCTATGTTGTCCACCCGGATTACACTGCGCGACGCGGCATCCATCCGGAGCCGCTGAACACCGTGCCGGAGACCGCCGATGACCGAGGACCGACAGTCCGCTCCCAATCCAGGCGACGTAGTACTGTTGGTAGGCACCATGAAAGGCGCGTTCGTGCTCACGTCCGACGCGGACAGGCGTGAGTGGCGCACCGACGGTCCGTTCTTCCGGGGCGAGACCGTGTACTCGCTCGCCTTCGACCAGCGGGGCGGCCGCAACCGCATCCTGGCGGGCACGCAGAGCTGGCACTGGGGCAGCGTGGTGCGCACCAGCGACGACTTCGGCGCGACATGGACCTCGCCCGAGCGGCAGAACGTGAAGTTCCCCGAAGACTCCGGCCTGGCCCTCGCCAACATCTGGCAGATCCGCCCCGGCCCCGCGAGCGAGCCGGACCTGGTGTACTGCGGCGTCGAACCCGCGGCTCTCTTCCAGTCGCGCGACGCGGGAGATACGTGGAGCGCGGTCGATGGACTGCTCAAGCACGAGCACCGTCCGCGGTGGCAGCCCGGCGGCGGCGGCCTGTGCCTTCACACCATCGTCCTTGATGCGGCCGAGCCCCGGCGGATGGGCGTGGCCATCTCCACCGCCGGCTTCTACCGCACCGACGACGGCGGGCAGAGCTGGCAGCCGCGCAACCACGGCGTGCGCGCCGAGTTCCTCCCCGACAAGCACCCGGAGTTCGGCCAGTGCGTGCACAAGGTGGTCAACCACCCGTCGCGACCCGAGCGGCTGTACCTGCAGAACCACTGGGGGTTGTACCGCAGCGACGATTGGGGCGATACCTGGCACGACATCGCCAACGGGGTACCGTCGGACTTCGGGTTCGCCATCGAGGTGCACCCGCACGAGCCCGACACCGTCTACATCATCCCGCTGGAATCCGATCAGTTCCGCATCGTGCCCGAGGCCAAGCTGCGCGTGTACCGCACGCGCGACGCGGGCGAAACCTGGCATCCGCTGACCGAGGGGCTTCCGCAGGAGGGCGCGTACGAAACCGTGCTGCGCGACGGCCTGTGCACGGACGGCCATCGCCGCGCCGGCATCTACTTCGGCACGCGCGGGGGCAAGCTGTTCGGATCGGCGGATGCGGGCGACACGTGGGACGAGATCAGCGCCACGCTCCCGCCCATCGTCTGCGTGAAGGCGGGCGTGGTGGGAGGCGCGGCGTGACCCAGCCGCGTGACGGCGCCATAGTCGTCGAGCTTCCCAGCATGCTGCAGCCTTACGCGGCCGGCCGCGCGGAAATCCGCTTGGGCTCACCCTGCCGCACGGTCGGCGACGCGCTCGCGGCCGTGGCCTCGCTGCACGGCGGCGTGACGGACCGGGTGATGGACGAGCGCGGCATCGTCCGCCAGCACGTGAACGTCTTCGTGGACGGCGAGAACATCCGCTTCGTCGCGGGCTTGGAGACGCCGGTAGACCCGGGAAGCACCATCGTCATCGTCCCGGCCGTAAGCGGCGGCTAGGCCGCCGCGCAGCGCGAAGCGCTGTCATCCCGAGGAGCGGCCAAGCCGAACCTGCAGCCGCCCCAAAGCCAGCAGCAAACGAGGGATCCGCCACACAGTCGGCTTCACGCGCCGCGCTCCGCCG